>JAZQPI010000046.1:0-16117 GCA_045628545.1 Kiritimatiellia bacterium | reverse complement strand
ACGCCGAAGGGAATGCCGCTGACGATGATCCGCATCTCGCTCGTGAAGGGTCAGGGACCGGTGCTGCAGATCGCCGAAGGGTGGTCCGTCGAGCTGGACGCGAAGCAGCAGAAGACGCTGATGGAGCGCACCAATCCCGAGTGGCCGTGCACGTGGTTCACGCCCCGCCTCACGGGCAAGGGCTTCTTCAAGGACGTCTACTCGGTGATGAACGCCTGGGCGGCGAACCACGGCGCGATCGCCTACGGCCACATCGGCGCGGACCTCATCACGCTCGCCTCGATGCTGCGCATCCCGGTGTCGATGCACAACGTGCCGGAAGAGCAGGTCTTCCAGCCGCACTGCTGGGGGCTCTTCGGCGCGTCGGACGATCCGACCGGAGCCGATTACCGCGCGTGCAAAAATTTTGGTCCGCTCTACGCGACGAATCGCTGAGCGAACCAAAATCAGAGAAGGGGGCCGAAAGGCTTACTTCACGGGAACCCGCCACTTCGTGGCGGGTTTTTCGTCGTCGGCGTCATGGACGTCGACATCGATGTTCAGCTGGTTGAGGACATCGTTGATGTCTTCGTCCAACAGTTCTTCCTCGGTTTTCGGCCTGTCGGTTTTCGGCTTCGCGGCAGGCTTCTGCGCCGGCTTCGCCGCCGTCGGCTTGACCGTCTGTTTATTGACGGCTGGCTTCGCTGCCGGCTTGACCGCAGGCTTTGCAGCCGGCTTGGCAGAAGGGGCCTTTTCGTCATCGAAGTAACTGACTGGCTTCAAGTCGTCAATGGATGCGTCGGGCTTGTTCGCCGTCTTTGCCGCCGGCTTGGTGACCGTTGTCGGCTTGCCGACCATTGTCCCGACAGGGGTCTTTGTTGACTTGACGATTGGTTCGGACGGTTTCGCGACCGTCGTACGCGCCGGCGGAAGCGTCTCGTCCTCAATGTCGTCAATTTCATCCTCGTCTTCGAATTCGTCCTCGTCAATTTCGTCCAGTGCCTCGTAGAGGTCCTCGTTGGCCTTCAAACGTGGCTCCAGTTCGTCAGCCAACGGTTTGCGTTTTGTTGCTGCCACAGGCTGGACTTTCGTTTTGGGAAGGGCCTTGGGCGCCGACAACTCGGTCGTTTGGGCCTTGGAGGCAGGGATAACAGCGGCTGTCGGCTTGTTTGAAGTGGCCTTGGGCTTGTTGGAAGTGGCCTTGGGCTTGTCGGAAGTGGCCGCAGGTGCCGTCGCCGCATCAAGTTTCTCATAATACTCCGGATAGAGGCGACGACGCTGGCGCTCGATTTCCTCGCGGCGGAGGCGCTCCTTTTCCTCGTCGAGGGCGCGACGCTCTTGATTTAGCGCTTGGGTGGCAGCGCGGAATTTCTCCATCTCGTCCTTGAGCGCGTCCGCGCGAACCGGATCTTCTTTGCTGACCGGCGGAGTAGCGGTTTTCTGTTCGGCAGCACGGCGTTGCTCGTTTTCTGTCTTCAAGGTCGCAATGGCCGTCTGCTGTTCGTCGATTTTGGCCTGAATGGCAGCCAAGGCGTTCGTCAGCTGAGCCGAGACGGCCTTGTTTTCTCTTGCGGCGTTGCCGGTGGCCATGTCGACCGAGCGGTCGCGCTCGCGCATCGCGAATTCGACCAGACGGTCGTTCAGCGCCTGATTGCGGAGTCCCAGTTCGCGGATGCGGTCGTTGGCGTTGTTGAGCAGGTACATGAACGCCGCGACGAGCGAGATCGTCAGCACGCTGAAGACGATGCTGATGCTGATCAGCCGGCGGCGGGCTTTGGCCTGTTCGGCGTCAATGTACTGTTGAAACGCCTTAAGGATGGGGAAGTCATCCATCGCATTCGGCGAATTTCCGTACACGCTTATTTCGTTTTCGTTATTCATGGTTTTTCTCGTTTTCGTAGTTTACATAATCTACATTATGCGCAAATCGTTACGGATCGACATAGACATAGAAATTGCGGAAGTTTTCAGGCAAGGTCGCCTTAATCTCCATCAGGCGCGAAAGCTTCTCGTCCGGACGGACGTAAAAGAAACAGGTGTCGCGACGGGACGGCTTGCATGCTTCCGCCGCGCTCGTCTGCCGCGGCTTGAGGACCGGATCGAGTCCCTCAACGTTCCAGTCCTCGTCGACGACCGTGTAGATGACGTTTGTCGCGTCCACGCGGATTTCCAGCGGCTGGACCAGCCGTTCGCGGCGGTCGCGCCATTTCTCCAGCGGCAGGAACGCGCGGTAGAAGAATTCGCCGTCACGGTAACCGTTCACCCTGAAGGTGCTGGAATCGGCCTCGGCGAGTCCGCGCGCGACTTTGACCGCCTCGGCGACGGTCTTGTCGCCGGGAAAACTCGGCGTGACGTCTTGCACGAATGACGCTCCGTCCCAGCGCACGGTGAAGGTCATCGGCTCCCCTTCCGCGAACGCCCGCGCCGCGGCAAAACAGCCGTAGGTCTGCGACTGGTCGAGATGGTCGTCGAGCTGCAGCAGGGATTGTCCGCAGCTGTAGCACGCGAAAACGGCCTGCGGCATTTCCGCGTCCAAACCGTTTCCGCCGGTCAGGACGGCCGGCGAGGACAGAAGGGCGGTCGCTTTCGCGGCGCCAGTCCCCTTCTCGTCGCGAATCCGCACCAGCGTCTTCAGCGCGGGCTCCAAGTTCACCCTCGCGCCCGTCGGCCAGAACACGCAGCGACGCACGTCAAAGGCTTTTCCGGACGGCACCCCGGCCTTTTTGAAAGCGGCTCGCAGCTCCGGCAGCGGATCGTCCGTCAAAAACAGGGTCTCGTAGCCGCGGTCGGATTCCGGACCGCAGAAAACGAACTCCAGGAACTCGTTGGTGGAAATGCCCGTGGCCTTCGCCGTGAAAGTCACGGCGTTCGTGGAAACGACGATTGAGGCCAGGAGCGCGGCGATCATTTGCGGAACTTCTCCATCACGCGCTTGAAGCCGTCCGCCGAACGGGCGATAATCGCCTCGTCGACGCTGCTCGAAAGCCGCACGTAGCCGCCGAAGCCGAAGCCCTTCCCGGGCACGACGAGGATGCGTTCCTCCAGGAGCGCGTCGACGAAGACCTGGTCGTCGGCGACTGGACTTTTCGCGAAGAAGTAAAAAGCCCCTTTCGGCATCTCGAATTCGACGCCGGCGTCCGCGAGGACCTTCGCCATCAGCTTGCGGCGGCGGTCGTAGACTCCGAGGTCGACCGTCTCGTTCAGGAGCGCGGCGGCGAGCCGCTGGCCGAGCACCGGCGCGTTGACGTAGCCGAGCGTGCGGTTCGTCATGGTGACGGCGGCGACCAGCGTCTGCTGGTCTGGCAGCGCGGGATTCGCGACGAAATAGCCGATGCGCTCGCCCGCCAGCGAAAGCGTCTTCGAGAAGCTGCCGAGCACGCAGGCCCACTTCGTCAGCGGCAGCACCGGCGGCACGACGGCGCCGTCAAACGCGAAGGCGCGGTAAGGTTCGTCGCTCAGGAGGAAGAGCGCCCGTTCGCCCGCCGTCGCGCGCCGCGCGTTCTCCGCGTCCACCAGCGCCGCGACCGCCTTGAGGTCCTCCAGCGAATAGATGCAGCCCGTCGGATTGTTCGGAGAGTTGACGATGATCGCGCGCGTCTTCGGCGTGATCGCTGCGGCGATGCCCTTCACGTCGGGACGGAACGTCGGCGGCAGCGACGGCACGGTCTTCAGCACGCCGCCGAAGTGTCCGCAATAGGCTCCGTATTCGACGAAGTACGGCGCGGGCGTGATGACCTCGTCGCCCGGTTCGATCACGGCGCGGAAGAAGCTCACCATCGCGCCTGCCGCGCCGACGGTCAGGATGACGTCCGAACCGCGGAGCGCGGTCTCCTGCTGCTTCGAGAGCCAGGCCGCGAGCGCGTCGCGGACGGCGGGAATGCCGGCGTTCGGGCAGTAGCCGAGCCCGAGCGGACGCACCGCGGCGTCGGCGAGCGCGACGAGTTCGTCGCGCGTGCGCGCCGGCGGCGGCACGTCCGGATTGCCGAGCGAAAAGTCGCAGACGGCGTCGGCGCCGAACTGGCGCTTGAGTTCAAGCCCCTTCTCGAACATCTTGCGGATGAACGATCCAGCGGACATCGACCGCTTCATCGACGGGGTTATGCAGTCCATTTTAATTCGTTTCCCTTTCCGTGCCGGGAGCGCGTCCCCCGACAAGTAAATCCTTATTCACATTATTATACCAAAAAACGCCGCGTTTATGCGCGGCAGTTGTCAAGGGTCGGGGATGACGGGGACGGAATCGATCAGGCGGCGGGTGGAAGCGTGGCGCGGACGGCTCAGGACCTCCGCGGCAGGACCGGCCTCGACCACGCGCCCCGCCTCCATCACGACCAGCCGGTCGGCCAGATGCTGCACGACGCCAAGGTCGTGCGAGATGAACAGAAGCGACAAATCCAACTCGTCCTTCAGTTCGGCGAGAAGGTCAAGGACCTGCGCCCGGATCGAGAGGTCGAGCGCCGAAACGGCCTCGTCGCAGATGAGCACTTCCGGTTTGAGAGCCAGTGCGCGGGCGATGCCGATGCGCTGTCGCTGGCCACCGGAGAACTCGTGCGGATAACGCGACAGCGCCGACGCAGGAATCCCCACGCGGTTCAGTAGCCCCGCGGCGAAGTCCGTCCGTCCCCCAGACGCGCACAGGCCGTGGAAAACCGCGCCTTCGGTGACGATCTCCTCCACCGTGTGCCGCGGATTCAGAGACGAGAGCGGATCCTGAAAGACCACCTGGATCCGCCGCGCGACGGCCTTGCGGGACGGTCCGCCGCGCGTCCAGAGCCGCTCGCCGCCGAGACGGATCTCGCCGCCGCTCGGCCGGACCAGTCCGAGAACGGCCCGCGCCACCGTCGACTTGCCGCAGCCCGACGGCCCGACGAGGCCGAGCGTTTCGCCGCGGAAAACCTCGAAGCTCACGCCGTCGACGGCGCGGATCCAGTCCGCCGTCCGCCCGAAGACTCCCCTGCGGACAGGGAAGCGGACCGCGAGATCCGAAACTGAAAGCAGCGGCTCGGCCATCAGCCCTTGAAACCGTTCAGGACGGTCTGGCAAATGCGCTTCGACTGCCGCGGATAATCGAGCGTGTAGTGAAGGCCGCGCGACTCGTGGCGCTTCTGGGCGCTGCGGACGATCAGCTCGGCGCAGACGGCGAGGTTGCGCAGCTCCAGCGTGTCGGGCGTGACCAGATAGCGGAAGTAGTAGTCGCGGATCTCGCGGCGGAGCGTCTTGAGCCGGTGCGCCGCGCGCGCCAGACGCTTGTTCGTCCGGACGATGCCGACGTAGTCCCACATCAGCCGGCGGATCTCGTCCCACATGTGCGAGACGAGCACCGCCTCGTCAGGCGGCACGGCGCTGCCGATCTTCCAGTCCGGGACCGGCGGCGGCACGTCGAAGGAGTCGGGATGCGGGCCGAGCCGGGCGGCGGTGAAGCGTGCGCAGACGAGTGCCTCCATCAGGGAGTTGGACGCGAGGCGGTTGGCGCCGTGCAGACCGGTGCAGGCGCATTCGCCGACGGCGGAAAGCCCGCGGATCGACGTGCGGCCGTCCGTCGTCGCCTGGATGCCGCCGCAGGTGTAGTGCGCGGCGGGGACGATCGGGATGAGGTCCTTCGCCATGTCGATGCCGAACGAAAGGCACTTCGCGTAGATGTTGGGGAAGCGCGCCTTAAGATACTTGCGGCCCTTGCGGCGGATGTCGAGGAACATGCAGTCGTCGCCCGTGCGCTTCATCTCGCTGTCGATCGACCGCGCCACGATGTCCCGCGGCGCGAGCGAACCGCGCGGATCGTACTTGCGCATGAACTCGTGGCCGTGCTTGTCAACGAGCACCGCCCCTTCTCCGCGCACGGCCTCGGAAATCAGGAAGCGCTTCGCCTGCGGATGGTAGAGGCAGGTCGGATGGAACTGGATGAACTCCATGTTCTCGATTTTCGCGCCCGCGCGCCAGGCGAGCGCGATGCCGTCGCCGGTCGCCGTGTCGGGATTGCAGGTGTAGAGGTAGACCTTGCCGCAGCCGCCAGTGGCCAGCACCGTGTTCGGCGACCGCACGGCGTAGATTTCGCCGGTGGACTTGTCGAGCACATAGGCGCCGACGCACCGGTTCTCGCCCGCGAGGCCGATCCGCCGCGACATGATGAGGTCGATGACGATCGCGTGTTCGCGGAAGTCGACCTTCGAGGCGCGGAGCCGCCGGATGAGCGCGGCCTCGCACTTTTCGCCGGTGATGTCGCCGGCGTGGAAGATGCGGCGGGCGGAATGACCGCCCTCGCGCGTGAGGTCCCAGGAGCCGTCGTCCTTGCGGGCGAAGCGCACGCCGGCGTCGATCAGGTCCTGGATGCCTTCCGGCGCGTGTTCGCAGATCTCGTGCACCACCGCCGACTTGCCGAGCCAGGCGCCGGCGATCATCGTGTCGCGCGCGTGCTTGTCGAACGTGTCGGCCGGATCCGCCACCGAGCAGATGCCGCCCTGCGCGAAGTTGGAGTTGCAGTCCTGAAGACGGCCCTTCGTCGCCAGAATCACCTTGCCGTAGGCGGAAAGGTGCAATGAAGTCAGGAGTCCGGCCAAGCCGGACCCCACGACGAAGTACGCGCAGTCGACGGTCTTCATCCCCTCACTCGCGCAGCTTGCTGATAGTCAAAACGTTGCGTCCGTTCTCATGGACGTAGGAGACGTTGTCCATCATCTTCTTCACCATGAAGAGCCCGAGCCCCCCGATGGTGCGGTCGGCGGCCGGCAACGTCACGTCGGGATCGGAGGACCCCAGCGGATTGAACGGACGCCCCTCGTCCGAAAACGAAATGCGCACGGCGTCAGGGTTTTCGGGGAAATCGATTTCGACCGTGAATTCGGACGCGCCGGAATAGTTGACGATGTTCGAGGCGATCTCGTCAAAGGCGACCATGAGCTTCGTCCGCGCCTTGACCGGGCAGCCGGCCGCATCAAGCGTCTGACTCAGGCTTTCGGTCGCGTTAGCCAAGCCTTCGGCGGTCGCGGGAAATGTTGAGGTCATCATGTCAGGCGATATCAAAGATGTCCGAGAAACCGGTCATGTCGAAAACCTCGCGCACCGAGGGATTCAACCCGACGAGCCGCATCTTTCCGCCGCCGGCCATCATCTTCTTGTTGGCCATCAGCATCACGCGCAGGCCGGCCGAAGAAATGTATTCAAGCGGACTGAAATCGAACGTCAGCTCAGTCACGGCCGCATCGATCGCGTCAATCGCCGCCTGCATTTCTGGAGAGGTGGTGGTGTCGAGGCAACCCTTGACGACAAAAGTCGCCTTGCCGCCTTCAATATTCTTCACGATTTCCATTGATTTGACTCCTTGGTTCCTTTTTAACCGGCCAAGACCTTATGACCAGTACTGTAAATTATACCACAAATTTCAGCGTCTGTCCCGTCGAACGCGATAAATGAGCGCGTAGTTGACCGGCACGACGACCATCGTCAGCACCGTCGCGAACGCAAGCCCGACCATGATCGTCACCGCCATCGCCGCGTAGAACGCGTCCGCGACGAGCGGCAGCATGCCGAGCACCGTCGTCAGCGAGGCGTTCGCGACCGGCCGGAGGCGCGACACGCCCGCGTCGACTATCGCCTCGTACTCGGACAGCCCGCGCTCGCGGTTCGCCGAAATCTCGTCCATCAGCACGATCGCGTTCTTGACCTGCATGCCCACGAGCGAGAGAAAGCCCAGCAGCGCCATGAAGCCGAACGGCTGGCCGAAGCCCAGCAGCCCCGCCACCACGCCGACGACGATCAGCGGCAGCGTCATGAAGATCACCGCCGTCTTGCGGACGGAATTGAAGAGCGTCAGGACCACGAGGAACATCGCCGCGAGAATCGGCAGGAACGTCGGCGCGAGGCACTCGTTCGCCTCCTTCGAGTCCGCGTACTCTCCGCCCCACTCCGCCGCGTACCCGGGCGGAAAGCCGGCGGCGAGGCGCTCCAGCGCCGGCCGGACGCGCGCGAACGCCTCCGCGGCGGTCTCCCCTTCCGGCGGATTGCACTTGACCGTCAGACAGGGCTTGCGGTCGCGCCGCTTGAGCCGCATCTCGCCAGACCGGTTTTCGACGCCGTCAAGGAGCTGGGCGATCGGGAACGAAATTCCCAGCCGCGACGACCAGCCCCAGGCGAAGCCGACGTCTTCCGGCCGCGTCCGCTCGTCCGCCCGGGCGCGGAGGACCACCGGCAGCGTCTCGTCCCCGTCCAGATAGCTGCCGACCCTGACGCCGTCCGTCGCCAGCCGGAACGCGCGCGCGACGTCCTCGCGCGTCAGGCCGAGCCGCTGGGCGCGCGACACCGAGACAATCGGTTCGATCGTCTCGGCGCGGTTGCGCCAGTCGCTCTGCACCTCCTTGAGGGTCCCGTCCGCCCGCAGGATCGCGAGGGCCTGTTCGCCCAGTCCGCGCAGGACCTTCGGGTCCGGACCCAGGATGCGCATCTGGATCTTGAGGGAATCGCCAGGCCCCAGCACGAAGCGCTGGCACGACACCATCGCGTCGGGAGCAAGCGCGGGGGCCTTCCCTTCGATGTCGGCGATCAGCCCGGCGATCTGTCCGTCGGACTCCACGTCGACGAGCAAAAGTCCGTATGCTCCGTTGCTCTCCTCGGGGCTGTAGGTGAGGAGGAAGCGCAGCGCCCCGGCCCCGGTCACCGACGAGACCCCCTGCACGCCCGGCAGCCTGCCGGCGTAAGCCGCCACCTTCTGGACCTCGGCGTCGGTCGCCTCGACGCGCGTCCCCTCCGGCATCCAGACGTGGACCATGAACTGCGGCCGCGTCGAGTCTGGGAAGAAGTTCTGCTTCACGCGCCCGAAGCCGACCACGCTCGCCGCCAGCAACAGCAGCAGCGCCAGCAGCGTCAGCCAGCGGTGGTCGATGCACGCTTCGAGAAAGCGGCGGTACGCCCGGAAGAAGGCCCCGCCGTACGGGTCCTTCGCCGCCGCGCCGTCCTTCGCCGGCTTGCCGCCGAGGAAGCGCTCCGCCAGAACGGGCGTCAGCGTAATGGCCAGCACCCAGCTCAGCAGCAGCGAGATCATGATGACCAGGAACAGCGAGCGGCAGTATTCGCCGGACGAGTTCTGCGACGCCCCGATCGGCGCGAACGACAGGACGGCGATGGCCGTCCCCCCGAGCAGCGACCACTGCGTCTGCCTGACTACGGCGAGCGCCGCCGCCTTCTTCGACTCGCCCTTCTGCGCCGCGACGAGGACGGCTTCGGTGATGACGATCGCGTTGTCGACGAGCATGCCGAGCGCGATGATGAACGCGCCGAGCGAAATGCGCTCGAACATGATGCCCATGAGGTCCATCACCCAGACCGTCGCGAGGACCGTCAGGATCAGCACGCCGCCGATGAGCAGTCCGGACCTGAGCCCCATCGTGACCAGCAGGACGGCGATGACCAGGACGACGGACTCGACCAGGTTCTCGACGAATCCTCCGACCGCCGTCTCCACGCTCGTCGCCTGATGCGAGATGACGTCGACTTCGATGCCGACCGGGGTCTCGGACAGCAGCTCGCGCATCCTCCGCTCGACGGCCTTGCCCATTTCGACGACGTTGCCGCCCTTGGCCGTGGAAATGCCGAGCCCGATGCAGGGCCGGCCGTTGCGGCGGACGATGACGGACGGCGGATCGGCGTATCCGCGCCGCAGCGTGACGACGTCTCCGAGCAGCAGGTCGGGGGCCAGACGCACGGTGAGGATGTCGTCGAGGCTTTCGATTTTCGCGCCGGGATGGATGATGATGCGCTTCGAGCCGACTTCTACCGCGCCCGCGTCAACCGGCACGTTCCGTCCGCGCAGCGCGACCGCGACCTGCTCCGGCGTGACGCCGAGCGCCGCCATCTTCGACCGTGCGAGCTCCAGCCAGACCACCTCGGACCGGTCGCCAAGGAAGTCGATCTTCGCGACATCCCGGCAGAGCAGCAGCTCCTTGCGCAGCAGCTTCGCGTGGCGCTTGAGCTCCGCGTACGAGAAGCCGTCGCCGGAAATCGCGTAGAAGACGCCGTACACATCGCCGTAGTCGTCATAGACCAGCGGCTTCGCGCAGCCTTCGGGCAGCGAACCCTCCATGTCGCCGACCTTCCGCCGCAGCTCGTCCCAGACCTGCGGCAGGTCGGATCCGCGCAGACTGTCGTCCATCTCGACCATCACGACCGAGCGCCCTGGATACGAAGTCGACGTCACGTGCTTGACGCGGCCGAGGCGTTGAACTGCGGTCTCGATCGGATCCGTCACCCGCTCGGCGACCTCCTCGGCCGTCGCGCCGGGATAGGAGGTCAGGACCTGGGCGCAGCGGATCGTGAACTCCGGGTCCTCCAGCCGTCCCAGCCGGAAATAGCTCGCCACGCCCGCGAGCGTCACGGCGACCGCGAGGCCGATCGTCACCGTCCGACGGGCGAAACACTGTTCAACGAGGCTCATCGGCCTTCTCCAGCAACGTCACCCGGCTGCCCTCGGACAGAACGGCGACCCCCGCCGTGGCGATGCGCTCGCCAGCCTTCAGCCCCTCGGCGACGCCGATGAACTCCCCGCGCCGCACCCCGACCTTGACCGGCCGGCGGCGGACGGCGAAAACCCCCGCGGAGTCAGTCTTTTCGAGGACCCAGACGAAATAGCCTCCGGCCGCATCGACGCCCACCGCGGAACTGGCGACCAGCAGCTCGTCCGGACTGCCGACCGCCGACCACTCGTAGGAATCGCCCGGCACGGTGAGTGTCGCGGACATCCCCGGAAGCAGCAGGATGCCCTCCGGCGCGTCCATGACGTAGGTCGCGCAGAACGTCTGCGTCTTCGCGTCCGCCTTCGCCGTGTATTCGACGAAGGTCGCTGGAAACGAGACGCCCGGCAGCGAGTCGAACGAAATGCGCACGACGCAGTTCGTCTGCGTGTAGCGGATGCGCCGCGCCGCGATGACGTACGCCTCGGGCATCTGCACGTCGATCTTGATCCGGTCAAGGTCCTGGATCACGACGACGGGGTCCATCGTGCCGACCATGGCCAGTTCCGATGCCGGAATGTCGGCGACGACGACGTCGAACGGCGCGACCAGCGTCGCCTCATCCAGCGCCTTCCGCGCCAGGGACAGGCTCGCCTCGCTCTGGCGCAGCTGCGCCTCGGCCTGCGACAGCTCCTCCTTCGAGATGGCGTTCCGCTTCGCCGCCTCCGCCTTGCGCGCGGAGGACAGGCGGTCGCGCTCGGCTGCCGCGGTCGCCTTTTCGAGGTCGTGGACGAAATCGTCCTGCACGAGCCAGGCGAGCCGCTCGCCCTTCTTCACGCGCTGGCCCTTCGACACCGGAATGCGCTCGATGCGTCCGGACTGCTTGAAGGCCAGCGTCCGACTCTCGTTCGCCTTGACGATGCCGGCGAAATGCAGGTCGGGCATCCGGTGTCCGGAAGCGACGACCGCGCTGCGGACCGGACGGACGACCTCCGGCCGCTCGGCCGTCGGTTGCGCATGAGGCCACAGCCAGATCGCCGCCGCCGCACCGACGAACAGGACACCTCCGATCACCTTGCCGACTTGCATGCCTACACCATCCTTTCCATCTCTGGCCGGTCGAGATTGCGCGTCTCGGGATTGTAATTGCAGCCGATGAGCCACACCGGGCGCGAATCGTCGCGATAGGCGTCGGCATAGCCGCGCTCCTTGATCTGCGCCAGCGCCTCGGCGGACGACTTCGCGTACTTGAACTCGAAAAGATAGACGCCGTTCGGCAGCTCCAGCACCGCGTCCGCCCGGCCGAGACTCGTCTCCTGCTCGCCCTTGACCTTCGCGCCGAGAAAATGGCAGTACAGGAGGAAGAACCGCTTCGCCTCCGCCTCGCTGTCGAGCTTCCACTCATGCGGAATGCGCGCGAAGCAGGCGATGAGCGATTTCTCGAGCACGAAGTCCATCCCCTTGGCGCAGAGCACCTCCCGCGCGTCGTCCATGTCCGCGATCGCGTCGTCCGAGGCATCTCCGAGCCAGTTCGAGATCGTTCCGATGTTGACGGAATCGAGGACTTCCCGGTTCGGAACGCGCAAGATGATCTTGCCGCTTTCCGAGACGCCGCCGATCGTGAGGTATCCAGTCTGGTAGAGGAGCGTCGCGAGGGGGACGCGCGGTTCGCCGGCGGAGTCGAGCTTCGTGCGGTCGATCTTCTTGCCGTTCCAGTCGGAGATGATCTCCCGGTTCGCCTTCACCCGCATCACCGCCGAGGAGGCAAGACCTGTCGACTCCCAGTAGTTCGTCAGCAAATGATTGACCAGCGCCTTGCCGAGCGACACCGGATTGCACACCCTGATCTCGGACTCCGGCGAAAACCGGTACGAGTCGTACCAGGCGAGCAAATCTTTGAACATCGCCTCGTAAGTGACGCCCTTCTCGTCCGCGAACGCCTGGATGTGCTCGTGGAAGTTCTGCTCGATCTCCTCCGGCGTGTAGCCGCAGAGCCGGGCCGCGCGGCGGTCCATTGAAAGGTCCGTCGGATTGTTGAGGCAGGAGAAGAGCGAGATCTTCGTAAAGCGCGTCACGCCCGTCGCCATCAGAAAGCGGATGTGTTCCACGTTCGCCTTGAGGACGAGGAAGAACTGGTGCATCACGTCCCGGAACGCGGTCAGCCGATCGGGGTCGTCGACGAAACCATTCACGGGCGCGTCGTACTCGTCGATCAGCACGACGACTTGCTTCTGACCACTCGATGCTGCCGCATAATTGATCAAATTCTCAAAGTTGTCTCCACTGGGGATCGTCCGGTCAAAAGGGACACCGAACTGCTTCGCGAGATTGGATACGAGATCTTCAAGCCTCGTCTCCAGCACCTCTGGCGTGGAAGCGACCACTTTCGAGAGGTCGAGGTGGATGACCGGATAGACCGGCCAGTCGTAATCGCTCTTGCCGATGAACGTGTCCTTGAAGAGTTCGCGGCGTCCTTTGAATATCTCCCGCAGGGTAGCGATCATCAGCGACTTGCCGAAGCGCCGCGGACGCGACAGGAAATACTGCGAAGCGGCAGGATCGGCGATCAGGGCAAGCAGCACGTCCGTCTTGTCAACGTACACGAGCCCCTTGGTAATCAGGTTCTCGATACCATGGTTGTCGGTGCAAATGCCCTTCATGGCGAACTCACTGTCCCAGAATGACGAACCCGGCCCCGGCCACGGGAGTCCACGCCGCGAGCGGGACCGTCTGGCTTGAATGCACATTCCAGGTGCCGGACTTGGAGTCCGTCCAGGTGATGCACGGTATGACACCTGACGGTGTCGCGGGCCACTGGCCGCGCATTACATGATTGGTCGAGTTGTTCGTTCCGAAGACCTCACGATTCGTCCCCACCTTCTCCGGCGCGGGACTGGTCCAGTAAACGTCCGTCAGCGCCGCGCAACCAGCAAAAGTGCCTGCGCCCAGACCAACCACCTGCGTGGCGGCAATGTCCACACGTCGGAGCGAATCACAGTAAGCAAACGCCAAACCGTAGGTCGAACCCACGCCGAGATCCAGTGTTTGCGCCGCCAATTCAACCTTCTCCAGCCCAGCGTTACGGAAAACGCCGGCATTCTCATCGGTCGTTCCGCTAAGCAACAACGGAGCACCAAGCGAACCAAGCGACGCGCTCTTCAACGACGAACAGTTCCTAAACGCGGAATTCCCAACATTGGTCAGTGTCGAAATCGACACGGCGAACGACGGGTCGTACCGCGGCACGTTCGGCGTCAAAACCATTTCAAGTTTAGTGCATCCGTCAAATACATTACCCCCCATCTTCGTCACCCGTGCGGCGTCAAACGAAACGGCCTGCAAATTCTTGCAATTCGCAAACAGATGTTGACTGAGATACGAAACCTCCGGATAACGAATGACCGCGTTCGTAATCCCGGTCATGCCTTTGAAAAGCGCGGTAGAACCCCGCGACCAAAACCCGTACGGCAAACCATCCGGATTTCCCGTGTCGGGCTTCATTATCAGGAGGACCTCGGTAAAGCCGGTGTTTTGAAACGGAATGTAAATTGTGTTGCCGTTAGGATCTCCACCGCTCGGATCGACATTCGGCACCCGATAACCACCTTGCGTCGTCCAGTTCAGATTCGTCAGCACCAAGGGCTGCGTCAGTTTTTGACCGCCTTTATTATTATTATCGCCAAACGGACAATTGCCCATCGAAGTTGCTGGCGCGAACACATAGCCAGGCTCGTGGCCTTCCCAGTCAATCCGCTCTAAGGCCATACACTTCTGAAACGCATTGTCCCCGACCGAAGCAATGGCCGACTTCGCACCGACGCGGATCGTCTTCAAACTCGTGTATTCAGAGAACGCTTCTTTCCCGATTGCGACTGGATGGTCGGTTAGGATGTTGACATTGGTTACCGCCGACTTGGCCCACAACGACGGGCCGTTCGTCTTCACCAGACCTTCAAAGGTCAACTGATCGAATTTCGGCTTCTTATCATTAATGCT
Source organism: Kiritimatiellia bacterium (assembly GCA_045628545.1). Lineage (GTDB taxonomy): Bacteria > Verrucomicrobiota > Kiritimatiellia > RFP12 > UBA1067 > UBA1067. The sequence continues at coordinate 1,706 of JAZQPI010000046.1, read as the reverse complement.
CCCCGTCCAAGATTCCATCCCGGCGATGTGCAGATGTCCAGTCAGACTGGTGCAATTATCAAACAGTTTTTCTGTCGGCAAACTGTTGAGTGAAGCGGGAAACAGCGGAGTAATCGATTCGAGCTTCTCGTAATTACAAAATTTACCAATTGAAAGAAGCGTGTCTGGAAGCAAAAGATGGCAAAGACCGTTCCTCAGGCAGAAATTGCCGCCATTGAGTTTCTTGTCGGGATGACCTCCGATTGCATCTGATCCGCACGGATCGTAGGAGGTGACGATATACTGCTCGCTGCCCATGAAAAATGGCTTGGAGAGATCGAGCGTCGCCTTGTCGCCGTCGTTGCCTGCATACGACTGGGCTTTATAGACTGTAAGCGCACTGCCGTTAATTTGCACCGCGTAGGACCAGAGTCCGTCTGTCGCTACGTTGTAGTCGTAACTACCATCATCTTTCACTATCGGTGTCGGATCGATCTCCCAGTGGTCCATCGGCGTCGGCGTGACCGCACCTTGCGCCGAACCGGCGAAAGACAACGCGAACACGGCCCCCCAGAAGAGGGTCGGCAGATTCTTCCTATTCATGGCACACATTCCCTTTTTGTCTTTTTAGGATGACTCTTCAAAAACTATTTTACAAAAAACCGCGCTGTATATCAAGAACTAAGACCGTCCGCTCACTCGCCCTTGGCGACGAGCGACTCCAGCCGCAGCTTGGCGTCGGCGGAATCGCCGAACTGGTCGACGATCTCCGCGACTTTGGCGGCGAAGTCCTTGGTGGCGAGCTTGAGCCGGGCGCCGGGATAGTCCTCGACCACGCAACGGACATTCGCTGGGATGCTGCGCCAGTATTCGTTCTCCTTTTCGATCTGAGTCGCCCTCTGCTCGGCGAAATGGAGCCGCAACGCCTCGATGCACAAGCGCTCGCGACTGGAATAGACGCCGTCGCTTATCGCCATCGCAATCCAGGTCACGAGCGCCTGACGGACATTCTTGACCGACAGTTCGTCGAAGCCGCTCGGCAGTGCGGCCATGGCTTCGGCGAGAAACGTTTCGACCAGCTCCTTGTTTGTCGAACGCTCCGCCTCCATCATGATGTAGCCGGCGCTCCGCATCGATTCCTTCAGCGCCTGCGCCGCGGCAGAGTCGCTGTAGCCGAAGCCCTTCATGGCGAGCAGTTTGAACGCCGCGTATTCCTCCGGCAGCACCCTTCCGTCTACCGCCGCCACCATCAACGCGACCTTCAAGACGCCGAGATCGGACTTCTTGAGCTTCGTCTTGACCGCAGCGGTCTGGCGAGCCGACTTGAAGACGAGCCCGCCGCAGAGTTTCTTAATGTTCATACCATCTCCTCCAGTTGTCCTGCACCACCTTACATTATACCATATTTCGGAAGATTGTTCGATTGTTCGATTTTGGTTTAGGTGAAAACAGGTGAACAGTGGTTCTTTCAATATTCTAAAGTTGCAACAGCCGCTTTTAAAACGCCCTTCAGCGCGTGTGGTGAAGTTGAAAGTTAAATGGTGGGCAAGAAACCGTACCGTCGGCGTCTCCCCGACGCCTGGAACGGCGGTGTGCGTCACATCTCAGCGGGGCGCACGGGGTGCGGGCCCTACCAGCGAAACGCGAGGTTGCCTCAACGCCAAAGAGTTGCAACAGCCGCTAAAAACACCCCTTGCGCGTGGGGTGGGACCCGTCATCTGCGGATC
>JAZQPI010000045.1:0-61458 GCA_045628545.1 Kiritimatiellia bacterium | reverse complement strand
CTGATGACGACAAGATTTTCACTTGTGTAAGGGCACAGGCCAATGGTAAGGGCATTGAGACACCGCAGGACAACGCGGAGATGGGGGCATATTTTCGTGAGAGATTAGGACTCAAATCGGGCGCGTATATTTCTATTCAAGATTTGAAACGCTATGGTCGCTACGATGTTGTTTTTTACAAGCTTGACGATGAGAACTATGTGATGAACTTCTCGCGGCCGAAACCATGATATTACGGGTGAATTGGATTGACTATTTGAACGAAACGCTCCAGCTTCCTCGCGAGCGGCCTTATCTCGCAATTGACCTTTTTGCCGGATGCGGCGGACTCTCGCTTGGCTTTGAATGTGCGGGCGTGAAGACTATTGGCTACGAAATGAAGCCGGAGTGCTGCGAGACTTACCGTGCCAATCTTCATCCCGAGTGTCGTAACGAAATGCTCGCCGAAGAGACTGAGTACCCGCAAGCGGATGTCATTCTCGGTGGCCCGCCCTGCCAGCCGTTCAGCCGTCGCGGCAAGCGCAAGGGCAAGGACGATGCGCGTGACGGATTCCCCGCCTACATCGCGGCGATTCGCAAGGTTCAGCCGAAGATTTGGGTCTGCGAGAACGTGAAGGGCTTGCCCGAACTCGACGAGAAGTATTTCAAGTCGATTCTCGAGCAGTTCAAGTCACTTGGGTACGAGGTCGAATACAAGGTCGTCCGCATGTCCAACTACGACGTTCCGCAGAAGCGCGAGCGGCTGGTGATCGTCGGGCATCTCGGCGGATTTAAGTTCCCCGAAGAAACGATGCACGAGGTGACGTCCGGCGAAGCGCTTGCGGACAAACTCGCCACGGTTCCCGACGATGCCGAATTTCTGACCCCATCGATGGATCGCTACATTGCCGCGTATGAAAAGGCGTCGCATTGCAGCCGTCCGCGTGACTTGCGGCTCGACGAACCGGCGCGGACGCTGACTTGTCGCAATCTCGCGGGCTGTACGAGCGACATGCACCGCATCCGGCTGGAAGACGGTCGTCGCCGTCGGTTGTCCGTCCGTGAAGCGGCGCGGCTGCAGTCCTTCCCCGACTGGTACGAATTCTCCGGCACGAAGGAACAGCAGTTCACGATGATTGGCAACGCCGTGCCGCCGATGTTCTCCTACAAGCTCGCGCAGTCCGTCATCAACTATTTGAAACTGCACGAGGCCCATTCGGACAAGCATTCTGTCTGTCTCGAAGCCGGCATCTGCAACTGGGAGAAGGTCAACGAGATTCTGGCGTTGCATGAAGGAGGAGGGTGTCAAGGTGATGATCTTTTGTAAGACAAGTGCGTTGATTGTTGGTATAATATAAACCAACGGAGGACGGCATGAGCCGAGATCAATGGGGTGAATATCTGCGGGCGAAGGAGCCGGGTGTGCGTGAAAAGGCGTATGCCTGGAAGACGGCCATCGGTTTGCAGAAGGTTGATGGGCTGACGCCGACGGAGTACCTTGTCGAGACGGCGAGGCGGAATATCGAAGGCGAAATCACCCTTGCCGAGTCGCGCAAGCTCATTGAGAGTTATCATAAGTCTACCCCCGTCAAATTGAAGACGCCGGAAGGAGCCCGCGAGGCGGATCTCGTTTCGCAGCATATCGCTGAGGTTCTGGCTGAGCCGACGTTTTCTCTGACGCCGGCATCGTTCGTTGCCATTCACCGCAAGCTGTTTCACGGTGTTCTCGGTCATGCTGGGAAGATACGGGATTACAACATCACGAAGGCGGAGTGGGTGCTTGACCATGATACCGTGCGCCATGAAAGTGCGGATGTCATTGCCGCAACGCTTGAGTATGAATTCGACCGTGAACGCGGGTTTGACTATAAGGGGCTTTCGCCAGCGGAAACGGTCCTTCATATCGTCCGTTTTGTCGCCGACGTGTGGCAGGTCCACGCCTTCGGCGAGGGGAATACGCGGACGACCGCCGTCTTTATCATCAAGTATCTGCGCAAGCTGGGCTTTGACGTGACGAACGAGGTCTTCTCAGAGAACGCCTGGTATTTCCGCAATGCGCTCGTTCGGGCGAATTACACGAATCTTCCGCAGAAGGTTCATCCGACGACCGTCTATCTGGAGAAGTTTTTTTCGAATTTGCTTTTGGGGACGAGACACGAGCTCAAGAATCGTTATTTGCACATATCGCTTAAAGCTCCAGAGAGCGAGCTTGTTCCCTCGGAAAGGGAACAAGCAAGGGAACAAGTAAAGGGAGAAGAGAAATCGAAAGTCGTTGAGGAAATCCAATCCCGACCGACGAAGTTCGTTCAGCGGCTTTTGCGGTCGCTGAAGGGTGAAATGTCCGTCTTGGAAATGATGGCCGCGCTAAAGCTTGGCGGGCGTCGCAATTTTCTCGAGAAATACCTGACGCCGGCAATCAATGCGGGTCTCGTCGAAATGACCCAGCCCGACAGTCCGCGTTCGCCCACGCAGCGTTACCGCCTGACCGCATGGGGTGAAAAGGAGAAGAAATGTTTTGCCGTTCCGTGCAAGAAGAAAGGATATGTAAAATGACCTTCAATGAGTCAAATGTTTTTGATTATTATCCTCTTTCGAGAGAAGTGGTAATACGCGAATTGTTTAATAAGGCAATGCGGCGTGAGGGGGAAGAATCAATTGATCATGTAGTGGCAAGAAAGTGGCTTTGTGAAGTGTATGAAAAGGGGATGCCTGAATGTAACGCAACGAGGAATTATGGTAACAACTTTGGGCTTGTGGAATATATCAATGACCGTTATTTGGGCGTTGAGTTTTGCTCGGTGAGACATCCGCGTACCGACACGCCATTTCCTGTGCCTGCGCTGACGGGACTTATTGATAGGGGATTTGGGAATTTCTACAAGAAAAGGATCTCTGACATCCTAAAACCATTGCTGGACGGTTTTCCTAAGGGCACACCTTCGCATTATCCGTCTATGGCAGATTGGGAACCTCTGAATTTGGCGAAAAGATAAATGGCTCAATTAACATAAAGCAACAGGAGGTCGCCTATGAAGAGATATTGTTGTCCGATGTGTTGCAATGTAATATACGAGGAGGTTTTTGCGAATCTTCCTGATGATTGGCATTGCTTTTGTGGAATGGGCAAAGAATGTTATGAAGTTCAAGAAATTCTGACGGCTAAAATTGGCGAGCAAATATGGACATATCGTTTGATAGAGGGCGGTGCCGAACTAATACCTAATCAATCTGTATGTTCTGTTGAACCGGAACCAATAGGCGATTTGGTGATTCCAGAGAAGGTCGGCAATTACTTGGTACGAAGTGTTGGCGAATATGCCTTTATGGGGTGTAAAGAGTTGACAAGCGTTCAATTTGGATGGAATGTGGCGGCCGTTGGCTACAGTGCTTTTAAAGATTGTGTACAACTGAAGTCGATCGTCTTTTCTAATCCGTGGTTTTCTCGTCGCCTTCAGTTAGGTAAACCCACACGTGGGGTCATAATTCATGGATGTGCATTTAAGGACTGTTGCCAGTTACAAAGCCTGAAATTAACATCGGTTGGTGAAATCGGCTACCACGCATTCCAAGGGTGTGTAAATTTAAAACAACTGGAAATACCGGATGGAGTTACGGATGTATCTGATGGGGCGTTTGCAGGATGTAAAGAAATGGTAGGGGTGGCGTTTGTCGCTAATAATGCGAGAGTTGATATTTGTGATGACGTTTTTAGCGAGTGTGGGAAATTAGCATGGGTGGATTTTGGTCCTAATGTTTCGTCGATTGGTTCAGGGGCATTTGAAGATTGCGAAAGTTTGTCGTCAATCAAATTCAAGGGGTTTCCGCCTGAAGGTTTAGAAGATGCTGGAATTCGTAGGGGTGTTTACATTGAATACGAGTATGGTGACTGGTTTGAAAAAATTCGGCAATTGGGATGGGTTCGTCTTGGGTTCGGTATGGCACACACTTGAACGCTGAGAAAGCATTTACTACTGAAAAGGCATGGAGAAGTCGTTGGAAATAACCTTGATCAAGCGTTGGCGTTTCGGACTGATTTTGTGATGGTGCTGTGGTGCGTTGTTAGTGATGCCGAGACGGAATAAGTCAGTTGTCAGGGCGGGCGCGTGTAGCAATAGTAAGTGATGACATAACTTGAATTGGAGCAAGCGGAGATGAAGGCGAGTGAATCTCAAAATGTCGAGTACAAGCGGAGTTGGCATGACGAATACCTGAAATGGGTGTGCGGGGTTGCCAATGCGAAGGGCGGGACGATATAATTTGAATCGGAGGTGAGGATATGACACTGAGAGAAGAGATTGCGCAGGGAGAGAATGTCGCACTTGAGTTCAAGGAGGCGAGGCCGAAGGATTCGCTCAAGTACCTCAAGACGGTCGTGGCGTTTGCCAACGGACGATGATGGTATAATTTGAGTAGAGGATGAAAACGAAGTGGAGTGCGAAATGAAAAAACAAGAACGAGAGTTCGAGTTGGTCAACACAATCATCAACCGGCATTGGGAGCGGGCTGTCGGACTGGCCAATGCCGAATCGCTGATGACATATTGGGCCGTTGGCGCATTCGTGTCGTCACGGCTGAAGAGCGCGACGTGGGGTGCCAAGGTGGTCGAAGAACTCAGTGACTACCTCAAGTCGCGCAATCCCAAATTGCGTGGTTTCAGCAAGCGGCAAATCTATTACATGATCGACTTCTACGAGGCCTATACGTCAATTGAGTTTGCCAATATCTCGAAGAGATTGCGCTTGGATGAATTTGTGCAGACATCGTCTGCACAAATTGCGGATGCTTCAGCTCAAGTGAAGTCTGGTGCAATTGTGCAATCACCGATTGCACAAAGTTCCGACTCGCTAATTGTGCAGACAGCGTCTGCACAATTAGATGATAAGGGCTTGGAAATTGCTGACTTCCCGGTATTCTTGACGCTTACGACGTTTTCGAATCATATTGAGATATTGAATTGCTGTGCCAGCATGGAGGAACGGGTATTCTATGTTCTCCACAGTGCGCGCGAACGGCTGAAGTATCGTGAACTTCGGAGAAGCATTGCCAATCAGACGTTTGATATGGTTATGAGTAAGGAGAAAAAGGTCTCTCCGCAGTTGAAGGTGATGTATCCGGGCGCGGACTTTCTCTTGAAGGATAAGGTGTTCCTCGATTTTCTTCGCTTACCGGTTCGGCATGCCGAATCTGTGTTGCACCGAAAGCTTGTTCAGCACATGAAGGAGTTTGTTCTGGAAATGGGCAAGGACTTCCTTTATATGGGAGACGAGTATCATGTGCATGTCGGGGGCGAGAATCGCCGTCTGGACCTTCTCTTTTATCATCGCGGACTTCGCTGTCTCGTGGATGTCGAGCTGAAGTCCGTGCCGTTCGAGCCCGAGCATGTCGGGAAAATCGACATGTATCTTGAGGCGATTGACCGTGAGATCAGGCGAGAGGGTGAGAATCCGACTATCGGATTGATCCTTTGCCCAAAGGCGAATGAATGTCGCGTTGCATACACGCTCAATCGCACGATGAGTCCGGTCATGGTTGCCGAGTACAGACGGTTGCTTGTTCCAGAGGACGTGATGCGCAAGTCGCTCGAAGAGTATTGTGAATTTATGAAGCGAGAGGTGGTTAAGGGGTGAGAGGGTAAGCGGAGCGATTAGATCTTGAAGCGGAGGTGAGGATATGACATTGAGAGAAGAGATTGCGCAGGGAGAGAATGTCGCGCTTGAGTACATGAAGGATGTCGAGGGCTTGGGTGGCGGCGTCAGCCGATACTTCGAGTCGTGCGAAAGGATGGGGATTCCGCTTCCGATTGTCGAGGAGGCAGCTGGGTGCGTCAAGGTTGTCTTTCGACGGCGAATTGCCGCCAATGGCGGTAATGGCGGTAATTCAGGCGGAGATGGCGCGAATGCCCAAGCGCATATTCCGGCATGGCCTCGACCCCGCGCAACCCAACTATCGCCAAGGTGCTTTACCTTCGCAAGGCCATTGAGATGTGGGTGCGCGGCATAGGTCTTATCGTCAAATCCTGCGAGAAGGCCCGCATTGCTGCCCCGAAGATCTACGAAGATTTCTTGTCGTTTGGTGCAATAATTCGTTCAGAGTGTAACGCACGAATCCGTTTATGAAAAAAGACCGCGAAAGCATCGGATTGTTGCTAACATACTTTGGGATCAGGTGCCAGCGGCAGTTTTGCCGCGCTTGATTCTTGTGTAATTTATGCGCGGCACTTCTGAATAGGAGCGCGGCGTTTGGATTCTGAGCGCGGCGGTTTTGTCGCGCTCATCGTTCACATCCAAACGAAAGGAGCTGCCATGCAAATTGACTGCTATGGCTTTGGGAATTTTGGGGCCAGGTCCCGAAAAGATTGCTGAAAACAGAGGTGGATCGTAGTTTTATGCGGCGATAACCGTTTTCAGTCTTGAATCCGTCGGGATTGATGCGGAGGAATGGCGTTCGCCTCGCCCGCTGCGTTTCTCCGTGTTCAACCCTTCGGGTTCTCGCCGCGCCGCCCGACACGAAATGTCACGAAAAGTAGTGGCTGGACAAACCGCGTCATTCTGCGAAATAGGCTGATGTGAGAAACTCGGTCAGCCCCGCTGTTGCAGTTTGCCAAAGCGTGTTTCTCATAATTCGATAAAATCGGTCTGACCGATTTTATCGAATTATGAGAAACGCTTGCCGTCACTGTAATGTGAGCAGGTTGAAATATGGGAATGAGAAATTGCGATAGTGGGAAAATGAGGAAATGCGAGAACGGCAACCCAGTCGCACTTGCACATTCCTTCCCGACCGTTTTTCTCACTGTACCGCGAGAGGGCGAAAAATGGGTAAACTCCCAGCCCGGATGCTGCCCTTGATTTTCGTCAGGCGAAATGGTAAGATTTGGATGCAATCGCAACAATGTAGGAGGGCAGTTTTTCACTATGAAAAAAATCGCAGTCATTGCAATCGGCGTCGTTCTCGCTGTTGGCGCGTATGGCCGCGCCGCTCAGTTTGACGTGCGCGAGACGGCGCCTTTGGCGGCGGGATGGACACTCGCCGCCGATGGCGGTATCGAGCGGCTGAACCCCGGGGAGATGTCCGATCATTACGAGATGTCGGCTCGCGGCGTCGATGCGATCGTCGAGTGGTCAGTGTCGGCGACGGGCGCATGGAGCCGTGTGGGCGTCATCCGTTTTCCGACGCTCCGCGGTCCGAAGGACGACACGCACGACAGCTGGGCGATCCGCTTCGACGACGACTCCGGCAAGGACGTGAAGGTCGACGGGCGGGCGCTTTCGCGCGGCACGGTCGTGCGCGTGGCGATCCGCGAGACGCTGAAAGTCGAAATCGGCCATCCTGACGAGGGGCTGTCCGAGGTCCGGGAGGTCTTTCCGGCGCTGAATGCGCGTGCGCTGCTTGAGCGGGTGACGATTGAGAACGTTTCGCGCGGACTCAGGACGGTGGAAGTCCTCGAGTCGGACCGCCGCGAGTCGCTCGTCGGCAAACTCGGCGAGATCCGGTATCACGCTTTCATTGCGGGCGCCGGGGTTCGCAGGCTCGCGCCGGGGGCGAAGCTCGAGTACGTGCGCGTGGCGACGGGGCGCGGCACCGCCGACCCGCTCTATTATCCGGACGCGAACGCCGAACTGGCCGCGCGCGGCGCGCTGTGGCGCGAGGTGACGGACGCGCTTCGTCTCGAGACGCCGTCCGCCGAAATCGACGCGATGTTCGCGTTCGCGAAGTTCCGCACGCTCGAAAGCCTTTATTTTACGCGCGGCGGCATGGTCCATTCGCCGGGCGGCTACAACAGCTATCTCGCGTCGATCTGGGCGAACGACCAGGCCGAGTACGCCTGCCCGCTTCTGCCGTATCTCGGTGCGCCTGTCGCCGTCGAGACGATGAAGAACTGCTTTCGCTGGTTCGCGGCCTGGACCAACGCGAACTACCGGCCGATTCCGTGCTCGATTATCGCGGAAGGCCGCGGGATGTGGAACCGCGCGGGAGACCGCGGCGACCAGGCGATGATAGCGCATGGCGCGGCCCGTGCGGCGCTGACGCTCGGGGACCGGGCTTTTGCCGCGGAGATGAAGCCGCTGGTGGACTGGTGTCTCGAATTCGGGCGGCGGAAGCTGCTGCCGGAGGGCGTGATCGCGTCCGACCGCGACGAGCTGGAAGGGCGACTGCCCGCCGGCAAGGCCAATCTCTGCACGAGTTCGCTGCATTACGACGCGCTGCTCCGGGCGGCCGATCTCGCCGATGCGCTCGGTGCGGACGGCGCGGCGGATCTGCGGGCGCGCGCGGCTCGGCTTGACGCGTCCATGGAGAGGTATTTCGGCGGCGAGGTCGAGGGTTTTGATGTCTACCGCTACTACGAGGGGAACGATCGGCTGCGCAGCTGGATCGCCATCCCGCTCTGTTTCGGCATCGACCGTCGCGCCGAGGCCGTTTCGAAGGCGGTCTTCTCGAAGCGCCTCTGGGACGGCGTCGGGCTGAAGTCCGTTTCGGGCGACAGCACCTTCTGGGACCGTTCCACGCTTTACGCGTTCCGCGGACTCTGTTTCGCCGGACGGTCGGACGACGTTCTGCCGCATCTCGCGGCCTATACCCGCGAGCGCCTTCTCGGTGCGCACGTCCCCTATGCGGTCGAGGCGTTTCCCGAAGGCAACAAGAGCCAGCTGGCCGCGGAGAGCGCACTTTACGCGCGGATCTTCACGGAGGGCGTCTTCGGAATCGTGCCGCGCGGGCTGGACGGGTTTTCGGTCCGCCCCAACCTGCCGTCGGCGTGGCCGGCGGCGGCGTTGCGGGGCGTGCGCTCCTGCGGCGCCGACTTCGACCTCGAGCTCCGGCGCGAGGACGGGGGAACGCGCGTGACGGTGCTTGAGGGCGAGCCGCGCCGGGCCGTCTTCACGCAGGTCGTGCCGAAGGGCGGCGACTGCCTCGTCACCGCGCTGTCTTTTATGTCTCCAAGCTGAAGACAAGACGAGATTCGGACATCCATGATGACTGCAAGTGGCAATCTCCGCGCGGGTTTTATGTATGATCCGTTAAATCCGCGTCCGACGGAGAATGACGTCTGGGCTGCGGAGCATAATGCGCGGGAACATGGCCAAAGAGCTGCGGAAGCTATGAGTGGTCGCGACAGCTGGAGATCGATAGAAGAACAGGAGCGAGCGAACCGGGCCCAGCGGGATGCTGATGAGATGCGGAATCGGATTTGGATGAACGAGCGGGAAGATCGGCGGAGACAAGAAGATGCGCAACGGCAAGCGGAATTGGCGCAGCGCCAGATCGGAGGCCAACCTTGGGTGCAAGGCGAAGTGGTTCAAGTCGCAGCTGAAGATGTGCCCACGCGGGAAGACATTTTTGCCGCGCAGGTAAAGTCGTTGCAGCCGTCGCCGTATCCGGGACTGGTTGATCGGCCGGGATACTGTTTTATGTGCGGAGCGCATTTGCTAGGGAAGCGGCGTAAGTGTGAAAAGTGCAAACGGCATCCGCCTCAAAAGTATTCGCAGTGGAAGATGAGGGAGATGTGGAAGGCGGAACAGTTAAGGCGGCTATGGTCTGAAAAGAACGGAAATGGTGTCCTCTGACGTTGGGTTTGGGAGAGGTCGAACTTATGCCGGAAAGGCGGATGTTGATTCTGCTTGGTTAGATGCGTCCGAAATGGTATACTATGAGCATCTATGAATAGTATAACTGAAATCCTGGACCGCAATGCCGCCGACTTCGGCGAGGACATTGCGCTGGTCGAAATCAATCCGCAGGAGCTCGAGGCCCGGCACACGACCTGGCGCGAGTATTCGCTGATCGAAAGCTCCCGCGAGGACGCGTTCCGCAGCGACATCACCTGGCGCGAATTTCAGGAGCAGGCCAACCGTTTCGCGAACTTCCTGCTCTCCCGCGGCTTCAAGAAGGGCGACAAGGTCGCCATCCTGCTGATGAACTGCCTGGAATGGCTGCCGATCTACTTCGGCATCCTCAAGGCGGGGTGTCTGGCGGTCCCCCTCAATTTCCGCTATACGGCGGACGAGATCAAGTACTGCCTCGAGCTGGCGGACGCCGACGCGCTGGTTTTCGGTCCCGAGTTCACCGGCCGCGTGGAGGACATCGTCGACCTCGTGCCGCGGCTGAAGGCGCGGCTTTACGTCGGAGACGACTGTCCGAGCTTCGCCGAGTCGTATCGCGGACTGGTCGGCTTCTGCAGCGCCAAGCCGCCGACGGTTCCGCTGACGGCGGAGGACGAGGCGGCGATCTACTTCTCGAGCGGCACGACGGGCTTCCCGAAGGCCATCGTGCTGCAGCACAAGTGCCTGATCCATTCCTGCAAGGTGGAGCATGCGCATCACGGCCAGACGAAGGACGACACGTTCCTCTGCATTCCGCCGCTCTACCATACCGGCGCGAAGATGCACTGGTTCGGGAGCTTCCTCGTCGGCGGCAAGTCCGTCCTGCTCAAGGGCGTCAAGCCGGAGTGGATTCTGCGCGCGGTTTCCGAAGAGCGCTGCACGATCGTCTGGCTGCTCGTGCCGTGGGCGCAGGACATCCTCGACGCGATCGAGCGCGGCGACGTGAAGCTCGACGAGTTCAAGCTGGACCAGTGGCGGCTGATGCACATCGGCGCGCAGCCGGTCCCGCCGTCGCTGATCAAGCGCTGGAAGGGCGTCTTCCCGCATCACGACTACGACACCAACTACGGCCTTTCGGAGTCGACGGGTCCGGGCGCGGTGCATCTGGGCGTCGAGAACACGGACCACGTGGGCGCCATCGGAGTCGCCGGATACGGCTGGCAGACGAAGATCGTCGGTCCTGACGGCGTGACGCCCGTCAAGCCCGGCGAGGTCGGCGAACTGGCGCTGAAGGGCCCCGGAGTGATGAAGGAGTATTACAAGAACCCCAAGGCCACGGCCGAGATCAAGAAGGAGCCGGACTGGCTCTTGACCGGCGACATGGCTGAGGAGCGCGACGGCTTCATCTACCTCGTCGACCGGGCGAAGGACGTGATCATCACCGGCGGCGAAAACCTCTACCCCGTCCAGATCGAGGACTTTCTGCGCGCGATTCCGCTCGTCAAGGATGTCGCGGTCATCGGCCTGCCGGACGCCCGGCTGGGCGAAATCGCCGCGGCGATCATCGAGGTCAAGGAGAACGCGGTGCTGACCGAGGCCGAGGTGAACAAGTTCTGCCTCGGTCTGCCGCGCTACAAGCGGCCGCGCAAGATCATCTTCGCGAAGGTGCCGCGCAATCCGACGGGCAAGATCGAGAAGCCGAAGCTCCGCAAGATGTACGGCGCGGCGGCTCTCGTCGCCCAGCAGAACGAAATCACCGCCTGAGCTGCATGCGCCGGGCCTCGCGCACGAGCGCAAGCGAGTACGGGTGTGTCGGCGCGGCGAAGAAGGCGGACGGATCGTCCGCCTTCTCGACGACGCGGCCATCGCGCATGACGGCCAGCTTCGTCGCCATCTTCGAAACGACGCCGAGGTCGTGCGTGATGAGCAGAATGCCGGACCGCGCGCGGTGGAGGTCCTTGATCAGTTCCAGCACCTGGGCCTGCACGGTGACGTCGAGCGCCGTCGTCGGCTCGTCGGCGATGAGGAGGTCGGGCTCGAGCATCAGGGCCATGGCGATCATCACGCGCTGCTGCATGCCTCCCGAGAGTTCGTGAGGATAGGCCCTGAGGCAGGTCTCGGGATTCTGAATGCGGACTTTCCCCAGCCACTCCAGCGCCAGCTCGCGGACGGCGGCGCGGGAACGCCGTTCGTGCAGAAGCAGCGTTTCGGCAAGCTGCTCGCCGATGCGGTGAAGCGGCGAGAGCGAGCCCATCGGATCCTGAAAGACGACGCCGATGCGTTTGCCGCGCAACTGACGGAGCTCCGCGAGCGGCAGGGCGAGCGTGTCGCAGCCGTCCAGCAGGATGCGTCCGCCCGTCCAATGCGCGGGCGGACTGGGCAGCAGCCGCGGCACCGAGAGCGCGACGGAGGATTTGCCGGACCCCGACTCGCCGACGAGCGCAAGCACTTCGCCGCGGTCGAGATCGAGCGAAACGTCTTTGACGGCGTCGACGTTTTCTCCCTCTTCTGACCGGAACGCGACGCACAGATTTTGGATCTGAAGAAGCATATTCATATTTTACCATATTTATGCTATAATGGTTGCGCTATGAAAATCAAACTTATCGTTAAGATCAAGGATGTGATCCTGGGCTATCTGTTCGACACCGATGCCGTCATTACGATTGGTCGTGAGATCGGCAACACAATCGCGCCGCTGGTGGACAACCTCTCCCGCCATCACGCGAAGTTCTACTTTAAGGACGGAGCGTGGTATGTCGAGGACCTGGGCAGCACGAACGGCTCGTACATGAAGGAGACGAAGCTGACGGCGCCGACGAAGCTGAACGCCGATGACGTGGTGCGCTTCGGCCTCGTGGACGTCAAGGTCTCCTTTGAGGAGGACGCGAAGCCGGCCGAGGAGGCGCAGACGGTCGTTCCGGCTCCCGCCGCTCCGAAGCCGATGCCGGCCGTGCCGAAACCAGGCGCCGCGGCGGTGAATCCGGTCGTTCCGGCCAAGCCGATTGCACCGGCGATGAAGCCCGTGGCACCGATCGCGCCGGCCAAGCCTGCCGCGCCTGCTGCACCGGCGATGAAGCCGGTCGCGCCGATCGCGCCGGCCAAGCCTGCGGCTCCTGCCGCTCCGGCGATGAAGCCCGTCGCGCCGATCGCGCCCGTCAAGCCGGTCGCGCCTGCCGCTCCCGCTGCGCCGGTCAAGATGGAGCCGGTGGCCGAGCTTGAACCTGTCAAGATGGAGCCCGTGGCCGATTTGGAGCCGGTCAAGATGGAGCCGGTCGCCGCGTTGGAGCCGGTGAAGATGGAGCCGGTGAAGATGGAACCGGTGAAGATGGAACCGGTCGCGCCCGCTCCGGCGGCCAAGCCGGCGAGCCCGCTGTCGGCTCCTGGCGCTTCGACGGTGAAGCGGATGGGCTCTCCGCTCGGCGCGGGGATCAAGCTGCCTCCGAAGCCGGGGCTGGGTGCTGGCATCAAGCTGCCGCCGAAGCCGGGACTGGGCGCGGGCATCAAACTGCCGCCGAAGCCCGGCCTGGGTGCTGGCATCAAGCTGCCTCCGAAGCCGGGCGCGCCGACGGTTGGTTGAGGCCGTTTGTCCGGGAATGGGACGGCTGGTTAAATTCCGCCGCGCGGCATTTTCCTTTCCGGTGGGTTTTCTATCGGCTAGGGCCGTTGCGGCGGATAGCGTTGAGGCACTTCACCGTGAAGATGACTGGCTTGCCAAATGAGTTAATGGAAGGAGCGCTATCGTGCAGATACGTCAGATTTACATTTTTCTCGAGAACCGTCCCGGACAGCTGTCGCAGATTTGCCGCGACCTGGCCGAGGCCGACATCAACATCGCGACGCTGTCGCTCGCCGACACGGCGGACTTCGGCATCGTGCGGATGATCGTCGACGACCACGAAAAGGCCCAGCGCGTCCTGACCGCGCACGGCCACGCGGTCAACACCTGCGAAGTGTCCGCCGTCTGCGTGCCCGACCGCCCCGGCGGCATGGCCGAGGTGATGCAGGTACTGGACCGCGCCGGCGTCAACATCGAGTACAGCTACGCGTTCTCCTTCCACCGCGGCGAAAAGGCGGTTCTCGTCTTCCGCTTCACCGACAACCAGCGGGCCGACGCGGCGCTGGCCGAGGCCGGCTACACCACCTTGACCGAGGACGAGATCGGCGAGGACGGACCCTGAAGACTGCAAACACCGGAGAGCAAACGTGAACTACATTTCGACGAGGACTGGAGTCGGCGCGACGAGCGCCGAGACGATTTTCCAGGGACTGACGCCGGACGGCGGACTTTACGTGCCGTCGAAGGTCGTGCCGCTTAAAGCCGAAACGCTGCAGCGGCTGACCACGCTGCGCGACTGCGAGGAGGCCGTGATGGCGGCGCTCTTCGACGACCTGCCGGCGGAGGTGCGCACGGCGGCGGCGGACCGGCTGTGCGCGCGGTTCCCGTCCGCAGACCCGATTCCGCTGGTCGAGCGCGGCGGACTGCAGATGCTGGAGCTGTTCCACGGCCGGACCGGCGCGTTCAAGGACGTGGCGCTGTCGATGCTGCCCGTCTTCATGCGGCACGCGGCGAACGGCAAGCGGGTCCTCATCCTGACGGCGACGAGCGGCGACACCGGCTCGGCGGCGATGCAGGGCTTCCCCGGCGTCGAGGGCACCGAGATCATCGTCTTCTATCCGGCGACCGGCACGTCGCGCATCCAGCGGCTGCAGATGACGACGCCTGTGGACGCGAACGTGCACGCGGTCGGAATCCGCGGCAACTTCGACGACGCGCAGGCGGCCGTCAAGCGCATCTTCGCCGACAGGCAGTTCGCCGCGGAGGCGGCCGCGCACGGCATTACGCTGTCGAGCGCGAATTCGATCAACACCGGACGGCTCGTGCCGCAGATCGCCTACTACATTCTGGCCGGCGCGAAGCTCGCGTCGGCGTTCGACGTCGTCGTGCCGAGCGGGAACTTCGGGAACATCCTCGCGGCGTACTACGCCAAGCTCCTCGGCTCGCCGATCCGCCGGCTGATCGTCGCGTCGAACGTCAACGACGTCCTAGCGCGGTTCGTCAAGAGCGGCGTCTACGATCCCGGCCCGACGTTCACGGTGACGAACTCGCCGTCGATGGACATCCGCAAGTCCTCCAACGTGGAGCGGCTGCTGTGGATGGTCTCGGGCGGACTGGCGGGCGATGCGGCCGGAGCGTGCGCGGAGACGGCGCGGATGATGCGCGACCTCGAGACGGCGGGACGCTACGAGCTGTCCGCCGCGGCGAAGGCGCGGCTCGTGGCGGATTTCGAGGGCGGCGTGGCGACGCCGGAGGAGACAGAGGCGGAAATGCGCCGGATGCGCGAGGCGTGCGGCTATCTGCTCGATCCGCACACGGCGGGCGCGACCTGCGTCGCGCGCAAGCTCGGCTATCCGAAGGACGGGGTCCCCTGCGTGGTGGCGGCGACGGCGACCCCCTACAAGTTCCCCGAAACCTGCCTCCGGGCGTTCGGGACGGACGTGCTGACCGATCCGCCGCCGTCGTTCCGCGAACTTGAGCGGCTTCCGGTCGCCCAGCGTCAGGTCGTGGACCTCGGCGGCATCGACGCGGCGGTGCGGGCGCTTTTCTGACGCGGCGGCCAGGTTGCGGGACAACGCGATTTTCGGTATAATATTCAGACTATGTTTTCGTTCTTGAAGAGAAAAAGCAAGAAGCCTGTCGTCTACAAGCGACAGGACCATTGCGTTTCGCGCAAGAACATCGATCCTGACGCGCTGAAGGTGCTTTACCGCCTGTCGGGGCTCGGCTACACGGCCTATCTCGTCGGCGGCGGCGTGAGGGACCTCATCATGGGGCGCGCGCCGAAGGATTTCGACGTCGGCACGAGCGCGAAGCCGAACGAGGTCAAGCGGGCGTTCCGCAACTGCTTCCTGGTCGGGCGGCGCTTCCGCCTGGCCCACGTGCGGTTCGGCGAGAAGGTGATCGAGACGGCCACGTTCCGCCAGAACTCGCAGACGGTCGGCGAAATCATCGAGCACGCGGCGGAAGGCCCGCTGGAGGACAACACCTTCGGCACGCCCGAGACCGACGCCTATCGGCGCGACTTCACGGTGAACGGGCTCTTCTACGACATCAAGGACTTCAGCGTCATCGACTGGGTCGGCGGGATGGAGGACATCAAGAAGCGCGTCATCCGGGCGATCGGCGATCCCGACATCCGCTTTCAGGAGGATCCCGTGCGCATGATGCGCGCGGTGAAGTTCTCCTCGCGCCTCGGCTTCACCATCGAGCGGCGCACCCTGGCGGCGATGAAGCGCCGTCACGCCTGCATCCTTTCGGCCTCGCTGCCGCGCGTCTGCGAGGAGGTCTTCCGCCTCTTCCCGTACGGCGAGAGCGAGAAGGCCTTCCGGCTCATGCACGAGACGGGGCTCTTAGGTGACCTGCTGCCCGAGCTGAGCCGCTACATCGAGTCCTCGGGCGGACGCAGCAGCCCGGAGTGGAAGTACCTCCGCTCGCTCGACGCCTACGAGAAGATGATGGCGGAGAAAGGTTTCGAGGTCTCGAACGCGATCCGCTCGGCGGTGCTGCTGACGGGATTGTCCCGGCAGGACGCGAAAAACGGCGCCGGGCGGCGCGTCATGCAGATCCTGCAGACCGCGCTCAAGATTCCGAAGGCGACCTACTTTACGGGCGCGCTGCTGCTGGAGAGCCGGGCGCGGCTCTCGGTGCCGCCGTCCAAGGGGAAGATGCGCTTCATCTACAACCGGGACTTTCTGGACGCGCTCGACTACAACCGCATCGTCTTCCGGGCGGAAGGGGCGGACGAACACGTCCTCAACGAATGGGCGGATCTTTACGAAGAGAAAGGCAGAGAGAACACATGAACGAAGAACTCCTCAATGAAATCAAGGGCATGCTCCCGTGGGTCCTCGTCGCCGCGCTGGCGGTCGGAGGCTATTACGGGGTGAAGAACTACCGGGCGACGCAGCGCGCGGCAGCCAGCGAGGCGCTGGTCGCCAGCAGCACGACCGACGACTTCGCCGAAGCCGTCGCGAAGTTCGGCAAGTCCGACGCGGCGGGGGCGCTCAAGCTCCAGCTCGCGAAGAAGTACTTCGACGACGGACGCTACGAGGAGTCTGCCTCGCTCTACGACGAGCTGATCGCGGCGGTCCCCGAAGGCTACGACGGGATTCCGCAGGTCGGCCGGGCGATGTGCCTGGAGGCGCAGGGGAAGCTCGCCGAGGCCGAGGCGGCGTTCGTCGCGTTCGCGGAGGCGAACCCCGAGAGCTACCTCTTCCTGACGGCGAAGCTCGGCGCTTTCCGCACGATGGCGCTTTCGGGCCGCAAGGACGACGCGCTCAAGGGGCTCGGCGAGCTCAAGACCTCGCTCGGCGACGACGAACTCGCCAAGGCCCGCGTCACCCAGCTCGAAGAGTTCGTCAAACGGTGCTGAACGGATGAAG
The DNA here is from genome assembly GCA_045628545.1 of Kiritimatiellia bacterium. Classification (GTDB taxonomy): domain Bacteria; phylum Verrucomicrobiota; class Kiritimatiellia; order RFP12; family UBA1067; genus UBA1067. The sequence goes on along the minus strand of JAZQPI010000045.1, from coordinate 44,497 downwards.
TTCGTTCGCGAGGTCGGGCGTTCGACGCGGATCCTGGCTTCCTCGATTGCCGCGTTCCCGCTCGTCCTCCGCACCCGTGACAGCCGGCGGGACTTCCGGGCGCAGCTCTACAAGACCAGCATCGGCACTCTGCCGGTGCTGGCCGTCGTTTCGCTCTTCATCGGCATGATCCTGGCCCTCCAGGTCGGACTGGAGATGCGGCGCTTCAACCAGGAGGGCTACCTCGGCGCGGCGGTGATGCTGACGCTGATCCGCGAAATGGCCCCCTTCAGCTGCGGCGTGTGTCTCGCGGCCTGCGTCGGGTCCGCCATCGCCGCGGAACTGGGCACGATGAAGGTCAACGACGAAATCGCCGCGCTGGAGATCATGTCCATCTCCCCGGTCCGCTTCCTCTGCGCCCCGCGCATCCTCGCGCTGCTCTTGATGGCGCCGCTGCTGTCCTTCTTCTGCTGCATCGTCGGCACCGTCGGCGGCGGCATCGTCGGCGCGACCCAGCTGGGGGTCAACTTCCAGCAGTACACGGCGAGCGCCATGTCGATGGCGCAGCCGAAGGACCTGTTCGTCGGGCTGCTCAAGGCGGCCGTGTTCGGACTGGTGATCGGCACGGTCTCGGTCTGCGAGGGGCTCGGCACGAGCCTCGGCGCGACCGGCGTGGGACGGGCGACGCAGCGCAGCGTCGTCGTGAGCTTTCTGCTCATCCTGATGCTGGGCTACATGGTCACGAGGATCTTCTACCAGTGAGCGACGGACTGATCCAATTCGAAAACGTGCACAAGGGCTTTGACGGCGTTCCGGTCCTTGACGGCGTCGACTTCACCGTGAACCGCGGCGAAGTCCTGTGCGTCGTCGGCCCCTCGGGAACCGGCAAGTCCGTCCTGCTGAAGCACCTCGTGCGGCTTCTGGAGCCGGACGAAGGACGCGTCCTCATCGACGGAACCGACATTTCCGACTGCTCGGCGCGCGAGCTGGCGGCCTTGCGCGGACGCATCGGCTACCTTTTCCAGAGCGGAGCCCTGCTCGCCTGGCTGACGGTGGAGGAGAACGTGGCGCTGCCGCTCAGGGAATGCACCCGCCTGTCCGAAAAGGAGATCTCGGAGCGTGTCGCGCAGGCGCTCGCCGACGTGGAGCTGACCGAAGCCGCCGAACGGTATCCCTCTGAGATCTCCGGCGGCATGCAGAAGCGCGCCGGGCTCGCCCGCGCCGTCGTCCGCCAGGCGGACATCATGCTCTACGACGAACCGACGTCCGGACTCGACCCCGTCACGTCCGCCACCATCAACGCGCTGATCCGCCGGCTGAACCGCACCCGCGGCATCACCTCGATCGTCGTCACGCACGATCTTCCGGGGGCGCTCGCGATCGCTGACCGGATGCTGCTTTTGAGCGGAGGTCGCGTAACGGAGCTGTCGACCCCGGAAGAGTTTTCACGGTCCCAGAATCCCGAGGTGAGGCGCTTCCTCGCCGCGGCGAAAGGAGAACGGCTATGAGCAGGAAGAGAAGTTCGGCGTTCGCCGACATGATTACGGGCGTGTTCGTCCTGTCGGTGCTGGCGCTGCTGGCCTATTTCACCATCGTCATCTCCGGCATCGACCTCCTGCGCGGACGCGAGCGCGTCGCCGTGACGCTGCGGTTCACGGAGGTGGGCGGGCTCAAGGACCACGACAACGTCATGTTCCGCGGCATGAAAGTCGGCACGGTCGAGAACATCGAACTGGTCGACGACGAACTGCGCGTCCATATCGACCTCGACCGCTCGGTCGTCCTGCACCGCGGCTACCACGCGACCGTCAGCTCCCTGTCGATCCTCGGCGGCAACTACCTGCAGCTTGAGGACGGTGACGGCGAGCCGCTCGACCTCGCGGCGACGGAACTCCGGGGCGATCCGCCGATGGACTGGATGCGCGACATCGCGCGCATCGCCAGGAACCTCAACGAAATCACCTCCGACGGAGGGCTGCGCCAGGCCGTCTCGAACATCGTGGCGATGAGCGAACGCGCCAACGCGATCGTCGAGCGCATCGAACGCGGCGAGGGCACGGTCGGCAAGCTGCTCTCCAGCGACGAAACCATCTACACGGACCTTAAGTCCGCCGTCGGCGAGGCGAACGCGATGATGACCGACGCCCGTCAGATGGTGACCGACATCCGCACCGAATTCGACGGCGCCAAGGAAATCGTCGCCGATGTCAAGACGACCTTCGCGAACGCGGCGGAAGTCTCGGGCCAGCTGCGCTCGGAGAATCTCGTCGGCGACCTGAAGGAGGCGATCGCCTCCTTCCGCAAGTCCTGCGAATCCTTCGACATGGGCGACACGAAGTCCAGCCTGAACGAAATCGCCGCCAACGCCCAGCAGCTCGTCGCCTCGCTCAGCCGTCTCGCCGACAAGCTGGAGAAAGGCGAAGGCACGCTGGGCAAGCTGATGTCCGACGACCGCGTCTACAACGAAGTCGAAGGCATCGTGCGCGACGCGCGGCAGGTTCTGGACAACTTCCGCGACACGACGCCGATCTCGTCGTTCTCCTCCTTGGCCACGGGAGCGCTGTAATGCTCTCGGCCATCGCCGCCGCCACGCTTTTTCTCTCCACCCCGGCGCCGCTGGAAATGCCGCGGGCCGAGGCCTATCTCGTCAAGGAAAACGGCGTCATGCGGCTGGAGGACCGCTACAGCGCCATGGGGCTCTGGCAGTCCCAGACGATTGTCGGCCGCTGGCTGGACGACGATTACCGCGTCTTCACCGCCGCGCGGCTCGAATCCCTGCCGCCCGCGCTGAACAACGAGGAGACGCTGACGCGCGTCGCGTTCGCCGAAACCGCAGTCGCGCCGAACCGCCGCAAGCCCGAACACCTGCTGCGGATGGTCGACGCGCTCTCGCCGATTCCGCCCGAAGCCGATTACGCCGTGCCCCGCCAGCTGCCCCGCGGACTGCGCGAGGTCCGCTACTACCAGGGCACGAACACCGCGGCGATCGTCTGCGCCTATCGCCTCGAAGACGAGGACCTCTGGCGTTACGCCTGCTGGGAACTGGCGGAGGGGGACGATTTCGCCGAACGGCTGTCCGTCTTCGAAGACGAATTCCTGGCGAAAAGCGTGCGGACCGTCGGCGACGACAAGACCACGTCCGAGCAGGCGAAAAAGCCTAAGCGCAACCAAAAGCCGACGGAACGCGAACTCCTCCGTGAAGCGGCGCGACATTCCATCGCGGTTTACAATAATTGGCATTTCACCACGTCGGAGGAATTCGTCATCCTGGACGATCTGGACACGGGACGTGACTTCGTGACCGCCGTCACCAACGAACTGCCGCAGCTGCGGCGACGCTGGGCGGAAATGTTCCCGAGCGAGATCGACGGCTCGAACGTGCTGTGCGTGGCGCGGATCTTCCGCGACCGCGACGACTATCTCGAAGCGGCAGGGGAGGAGATGCGCTGGAGCGCGGCCTACTGGAATCCAGTCCGCCGCGAACTGGTGGCCTGCGTGCCGGAAAGCGGCGATCTGGCGGAATTGCGGCGCACCTTCCGTCACGAGTCGTTCCACCAGTTCCTCGCCTACGCGACGTCGATGATCCCCGTCTCGCCGTGGCTGAACGAGGGTTACGCGCAGTATTTCGAGGACGAGGAAGACGACCGGCTCGGGATGAACGTGCCGGCAGAACGGTGGGACGAGCTGGAAAACGCCCTGCCCGGACTGATGGCTCTCGACTACGGGGAGTTCTACGCGGGGACGGACGAAGAACGCCGCGCGCGCTATCGTCTCGCAAAGTCCATCGCGGTCTTTCTGGAAAAAGGCGCGCCGAAGATCCGGTTCGAGCCGTTCAAGGACCTGAAGCGCAACTACCTCCGCAACCTGTTCCGCTACCGGAACATGCGCGCGGCAACCTTCGAGTCGTTCCGTTCGCTGGACGAAATTAAAATGTTCGCCAACGAATGGAAAAAATTCTGGATGAACCGATGAACTACGTCGGTCGCCTGGCGCCCAGTCCGACGGGGGCGCTCCATCTCGGCAACGTGCGGACTTTCATGATCGCCTGGCTGCGGGCACGGAGCTTGGGCGGACGCGTCATCATGCGCATGGAGGACCTCGATCACCCGAAGGACAAGCCCGGGGCCGACATGCAGGCCATCGCGGACCTCCGCTGGCTGGGTTTCGACTGGGACGAGGAATACGTGCAGTCGCAGCGCAAGGACCTTTATCGCGCCGCGCTCGAACGCCTCGGCGGCCGCGTCTACCCCTGCACCTGCAGCCGTCGCGACGTGCAGGCCGCGCAGTCCGCGCCTCATGCGGGCGAGCAGTTGCGCTATCCCGGAACCTGCCGCGGCCGCTACACGGAATTTCCTGACGGCGCCTGCTGGCGGTTCCTCGTTCCGGACGGAACCACCGTCGCCTTCGACGACGTCTTCGCCGGACCCTACCGTCAAGACGTCGCGGCGACGCTGGGGGATTTTCCGCTCGCGCGCGACCGTTTCGGCGCGGGGTACACGCTTGCCTGCACGGTGGACGACCTGGACATGGGCGTGACCGAAGTCGTGCGAGGCGACGACCTGCTGCCGGCGACGCCGGCGCAGATTCTGCTGGCGGAGGCGCTGGGCGCGACGCGGCGTCTCGCATATTGCCATGTACCGCTCGTTGTCGGTCCGGACGGACGTCGGCTGGCGAAACGGCATGGCGACACGCGGGTGGCGAGTTATCGCGAACGGGGAGTGCGTCCCGAAGCAATCCTCGGCTATCTGGCGCACTCCTGCGGCTGGTGCGACGCGGGCGAACTCGTCTCGCTGACCGATCTGCTGCCGCGCTTCACCCTCGCCACCATCCCCCGCTCGCCCTTCGTCGTCTCCGCTGACTTTGGCAACCACGCCGCGGCATTCGGGTCTGACCCTTGTGGTGCGTCAACCCTACGGAAATCCGTGGCCCCCTTGCTTTTCGGACTGCGTTTTGATATACTATCCTCCAATTCGTCCCGAGTGGGGCGGGTTGAAGCGAATGAACCTGGGGTCATCCATCCTCGGTCAAAGCGGATTGATCTAATATCAAAAAGGAGAAAACAAAATGGATATGCCTACCTCCGCCCTTACGGGCATCACCCTCAAGGACATGTTTGACGCCGGCCTGCACTTCGGTCACCAGACCAAGCGCTGGAATCCGAAGATGAAAGGCTACATCTTCGACAAGCGCAACGGCATCCACATCATCGACCTCACTCAGAGCGTCCAGCTCCTCGACGACGCGGCGAACTTCGTCCGCGAGACGATCCTGGCCGGCAAGAAGATCCTGTTCGTCGCGACGAAGAAGCAGGCGGCCGAGCTGGTCAAGACGGCGGCCGAGACGACCGAGCAGTTCTACATGACCGAGCGCTGGCTCGGCGGCACCCTGACGAACGCCAAGACCCTCCGTTCGAGCGTCAAGCGCATGCGTCAGCTGAAGGCGACGGCCAAGGCGAACGGCGGCGAGCTTTCCGCGCACAAGCAGGAGAACTCGATGCTCCGCCGCGAGCTGGCGAAGCTCGAGAAGAACCTGACGGGCGTCGCCGACATGGCGGAGCTGCCCGGCGCCGTCTTCGTCGTCGACGTCGTGCGCGAGCAGAACGCGGTCAAGGAGGCGGTGCGTCTCGGCATCCCGGTTGTCGCGATCGTCGACACCAACGCCGACCCCGAGCCGATCGAATACGTGATTCCGGGCAACGATGACAGCGTTAACGGCGTCAAGCTCATCGTCGACGGCATCGTCAAGGTCATTCAGTCCGCGAATACCGAGTACGGCGAGCGCGCGGCGGAGGAGATCCGCAAGCGCGAGGCCGAGCGCGCGCAGCGCGACGCGACCGAGAAGGCTGCCCGCGCGGAGCGCAAGGCCAAGGCGGTCGCGAAGGACGGGGCTTCGCGCCGCGCCGGCGCGAAGAAGTCGGTCGTCGCCGCCGATGTGAAGGCCGCGGCCCGCAAGGCCAAGGAAGCCGCCGAGACCAAGGCGAAGGCCGATCTCGCCGCCAAGCGCCAGGCCGCCGTCGTCGAGGCGGCCGCTGCCGTCGCCGAGGCGGAGGCCCCGAAGGCCGAGGCGGAAGCGCCGAAGGCCGAGTAATTCCGAAATAAGAGGAAAGGATTTGTAGAGATGGCTATCACGATTCAGCAGATCAAGGAACTCCGCGAGGCGACCGCAGCCGGCATGGGCGCCTGCAAGGAGGCGCTCACCGCGACGAACGGCAACATGGACGAGGCGGTCAAGTACCTTCGCGAGAAGGGCCTGGCCGTCGCCGCCAAGCGCGTCGACAAGGAGTCCAAGCAGGGCATCGTCGCCCTCGCCGAGGCCGCCGACAAGAAGTCGATGGCGCTCGCGGAGGTCAACTGCGAGACCGACTTCGTCGCCAACACCGACGCCTACAAGGAGTTCTGCGCGAACGCGGCGAAGGTCGCGCTCGAGGGCAAGGACATCGAGCAGACGCTCGGCGACGACTACAAGATGCTGCTCACCAAGACGGGCGAGAACGTCAAGATCCGCCGCAGCGAGCGCTATGTGCTCGAAGGCGACGGCGTGCTGTCGGGCTACATCCACATGGGCGGCAAGATCGGCGTGCTCGTCGAGATCGGCTGCGGCAAGGCCGAGACGGCCGGCCGTCCCGAGCTCGCCGAGGCGGCTCACATGATCTGCCTGCAGGTCGCGGCGAACGCGCCGAAGTACCTCCGTCCCGAGGACGTCCCCCAGGCCGAGATCGACGCGGAGTTGGAGATCAAGCTCAACGCGCTCAAGGAGCAGAAGGGCGGCAAGCTGCCGCCGGAGCAGGCCCTGGTCGGCATCAAGAAGGGCATGGCCGCGAAGTTCTGCACCCAGATCTGCCTGGTGAAGCAGGATTACGTCGCGGACGGCGAGCAGACGGTCGAGCAGTATCTCGCCGGCGTCGCGAAGACGCTCGGCGACACGCTGACGGTCAAGCGCTTCGCCCGTCTCCAGCTCGGGGCTTAAGCCGTCTCCCGCTGAAGAGTCGGGTTGCTGGGGGCCGCGGCGGTTTTGCCGCGGTCCCTTGCGCTGAAAAGGAGGGATCGTGGGCGAAACTGGTCGTGCGGAGACGCAGATGGAGACGGTCGCTGGGACCGTCAAGAGCGTCGTCTTCCACAGCGACGAAAGCGGTTACACGGTCTTGCGCGTCGAGCAGCCCAGCGGCTTCCAGCTCCGGGCGCTGAACGAGGTGACGGTCGTCGGCAAGGTCCAGGCCGTCTGGGAGGGCGAGGAGATCAGGGCGGACGGACAATGGGTGACGGACAAGGTGCACGGCCGCCAGTTCAAGGCCTCGTCGATCGCCTGCGTCGCCCCGAAGTCCGTCGCCGGCATCGAACGCTATCTCGCCTCCGGGCTCATCCGCGGCATCGGCAAGGTTCTCGCCCGCCGCATCGTCGAGACCTTCGGCGAAGACACGCTGAACGTCCTTTCGCATCAGTCGGCGCGGCTGAAGGAGGTGCCGAAGCTCGGCAAGGCCAAGATCGAGCAGATCCGCGCGAGCTGGCATCAGAACGAGACGATGCGCGAGAACATGATCTTCGGCCAGACCTACGGCATCTCCGTCGTCAAGATGACCAAGATCGTGCGCAAGTACGGGCCGGACGCGATCGCCGTCATCAAGCGCAATCCCTACCGGCTCTGCCGCGACATCTGGGGCATCGGCTTCGCGACGGCGGACAAGATCGCCCTTTCGGTCGGCATCGCGCCGGACTCCCTCGTGCGCGCCCGCGCGTCGATCTCCTACACGCTGGAGAAGGAGGCGGAGGAAGGCGGGCACTGCTGGACGTACGAGAACGACCTCCTGCTGCGCGGCAACGAGCTGACGGGGATTCCGACGGAAGTCCTTGGCGCGGCGCTGGAAGCCGAGCTCGCGGAGGGCTCGGTGGTCGCCGCGCCGACGGAGCCGCGGCGGATCTACCTGCGTTCGACCTACTATTCAGAGCGCGACGTGGCGGAGCGGGTGGGGGCGATCCTGTCGGCGCCGCGCGGATTCCGCGCGGTCTCGGTCGACAAGGCCATCGCCTGGTGGGAGCGGCGGACGGGCTTTACGCTGGCCGCGCGGCAGCGCGACGCGGTCGAGAATTCGCTGCGCGAAAAGTTTTCGATCATCACCGGCGGACCCGGCGTCGGCAAGACGACGATCGTGCGGGCGCTGGTCGAGATCTACGGGGGAATGCGCCTGCAGGTCGTGCTCGCCGCGCCGACGGGACGCGCTGCCCGTCGGATGGGGGAGAGCGTGGGCCGCCCGGCCCAGACGATCCACCGCCTCCTGAAATGGAACCCGGTCACCAACCGCTTCACCTACGACGCGGAAAACCGGCTGGAGGGCGACGTCTTCATTTTCGACGAGACGTCGATGATCGACGTGAAGCTGGCGGCCGACCTGCTCGCGGCGCTGCCCGACGCGGCGACGGTGGTGTGGGTGGGCGACACGGACCAGCTGCCGTCCGTCGGCCCGGGCGCGGTGCTGGGCGACATGATCCGCTCCGGCGTCGTGGCGTCGGTCCGGCTGGACGTGATCTTCCGCCAGGACGACTCGGGGCTCATCGTCCGCAACGCCCACCACGTCAACGCCGGCGAGCCGCTGGAGGTGCGTTCCGGCGACACCGACTTCTACTTCGTCCGCTGCGAGGAGCCCGAACTCTGCATCCGGCGCGCCCTCGACTTCATGGCGACGCGCATTCCGCGCAAGTTCGGCCTCGACCCCCTGAGGGACGTCCAGGTGCTCGTGCCGATGCGGCGCAACGCCCTCGGGACGGAGAACCTGAACGTCGAGCTGCAGAAGGCGTTCAATCCGGACGCGCCGGGGCTGGTGCGCGGCGGCACGACCTTCCGCGTCGGAGACCGCGTGATGCAGCTCCGGAACAACTACGACAAGGACGTCTACAACGGGGACATCGGCTTCGTCAAGGCGGTGGACGCGGCGGAAAGGTCGATGGTGGTGCTGTTCGACGGGCGCCCCGTCCGCTACGAGGCCGCCGATCTCGACGAGCTGGTGCTCGCCTACGCGATGACGATTCACAAGTCGCAGGGGAGCGAATACCCGGCCGTGATCGTCATCATCCATACGCAGCATTACGTCATGCTCCAGCGGAACCTGCTTTACACCGCGATCACCCGCGGCCGCAAGCTGGTGCTGCTGATGGGCGTGCCGTATGCCGTCGACCAGGCGATCAAGACGAACGTGGTGCGTGAGCGGCGGACGGGCCTTGCGGAGCGGCTGGCGCGGCGGATGAGGTCCGCCGGCGGAGCGCAGTCCGGGGAGGTGACGCCGTGATCCTGGCGCCGTTGCGCGGCGTGACCATCCGCTGTTTCCGCCGCGTTTTCGCGGAGCAGATCCGCTCGGCGGGCTTTACGGAGGCGGTGACGCCGTTCATCAGCGCGAACGAGGGGGTGGATCCGCTGCGGGACCGCGAGCTGCGGGGCGGGACGGGGGACGAGCCCGTGCGGCTGACGCCGCAGTTCATCGGCAAAAGCCCCGCGGCCCTGCGCGCGTGCCTTGTCCGCATCCGCGAGGCGGGCTATGAGACGGCGGACCTCAACTGCGGCTGTCCGTATCCGATGGTGCGCAACAAGGGCCGCGGCAGCGGACTTCTGCGCACGCCCGAGGTGCTGGAGCGTCTGGTGTCCGTCGGCTGCGAGGTCATGGGTCCGGGCAGGTTTTCGGTCAAGGCGCGGCTGGGAGTGACGCGGCGAGACGAACTGCTGGCCATGCTGCCGATGCTGAACGCCTATCCGCTGCGGTTTCTGACGGTGCATGCGCGCACGGCGGTGCAGATGTACGGGGGAGACTGCGACGCGGCCGCGCTGGCGGACGTGGCGCGGGCGGCCAGGATGCCGCTCGTCGTCAACGGCGACCTGCCGCTGCCGTTGCCGGAGGGCGTCGCTGCGGATCGGGCGATGGTGGGACGGGCGTTCGTCCGCGGGCTCGGACGGCGGCCGGACATAGCCGGACTGCTGCGGAATTACGCGGAGGCCTCGCGGGCGGAGCTCGGCGGAGCGCCGCCGGTCCTGGGGCGGCTCAAGGAGCTGCTCGCGTATTTCGCCGACCAGCCGGCGTGGCGCCGGAAATGGCAGCTGGCGAAGGTGTGCCGTTCGCTCGACGAACTTCTTTCCGTCATCGGATCTGTCGGGTGCGATTTTCTTAAGTGACATCTGATTGGCCCTTGGGTGGATTTCCATTGGGAGAAAATCGCACCCAGGGATTAGGGATTAGGCAATAGGCAATAGGGGCGGAATGCTCTTTTTTTCTTTTGTGGGGGTCGCAAGGCGGCGGCGAATTATGGTGTAATATATGCCCTCAATAAATAGGGCATATAACAATGAAGACGCTTGATCGTTCAAAAGGGGCGAATGAATGTTACCAGAAAAATCGCACCCGATCTGTCATCTGACTAATTCGCGCCTTGATTTTCGAGCCGGGATTATGGTAAAATATACACTCAGTTTTATCACATTGTAACGGTGGACTACGAGCAGAGGTCAAAAGAAAATGGCTAAGGAATCGACAACTCGAAACAATATTTGGAAGTGGCTGACGCTGGCGATCGTCGCGGCGGTGTCGGTCTATGTCTGCAATCCGCCCCTGGACGTGAAGGACGCGGACGGCAAGGTCGTGCAGCCCGGCAAGTTCCGCTTCGGGCTTGACCTCAAGGGCGGCACGTCCTTCACGCTCGGCGTCGACACCGAGAAGCTCGCCGAGTCGATCGTCGCCGACCGTCCCGAGCTCGCGGAGAAGCCCGAGCAGGTGAAGGAGATCATCGAGAAGACCCTCGTCGGCAGCGACGAGCGCATCATTTCGGTCATCCGCCGCCGCGTGGACGCGATGGGCACGAACGAGCCGGTGATCCAGGGCATGAAGAACCACCGTCTCCTGGTGCAGCTGCCGGGCGCCGACGAGAAGACGCGTCAGGAGGCGAAGGCCTCGCTCCAGAACGCCGCGTACCTCGAGTTCCGCCTGACGCACGCGAAGAACGACCAGCTCGTCGCGAAGCTCCTCTCGAAGGACGTCGCTCCTGAAGGCTATGTCAAGAGGGGCCGCGGCTACGCCCGCGCGGCGAATTACTCCGAGGTTTCGCGCAAGCCGGGCTTTGCGGCGCGTCTGGCCGCCTGGGAGACGCCCGATCCGCGCTACAGCTTCATGCTCGAAGACAACGGCGACGGCACCTACTCGCCGAACTTCGTGGCGCGTTCGACCGAGCCGAAGGTCACGGGCGAGCACCTCGAGTCGGCCGCGGTCGAGCGCGATCCGACCTCGGGCCAGCTGTCGATCGGCTTCCGGCTCAACTCCGAGGGCGCGCAGCGCTTCGGGACGCTCACGCGCAACTACAAGGCGCACGGTCCGCGCAATTCGTCCGACCGCGGCCGCCAGCTGGCGATCATCCTCGACGACCAGCTCATTTCGGCCCCGGTCATTCAGAGCGAGATCGGCGCGAACGGCCAGATCACCGGCCACTTCGACGCGAAGGGCGCCCAGAAGCTGGCGGCCGAGCTGAACGCCGGCGCGCTGCCGGCGCCGATGAAGATCCTCGCGGAGACCACGGTCGCGCCGACGGTGGGCGACGACGCGATTGCGGCCGGCAAGACGGCGGCGACGCTCGGCTTCGTCCTGGTGGCGATCTTCATGTTCATCTACTACTGGCGCTCCGGCCTGGTGGCGGACATCGCGCTCTTCCTCGACGTCGCGCTGCTGCCGACGGCCCTCGTGCTGTGCGCCAACATCCTCGGTGTCTTCGCGCACGACCCCTCGATGGGCGGCGGCGGCTCGATGCAGCTGCCGGTGCTGACGATGCCGGGCATCGCCGGCCTCGTCCTCTCGCTCGGCATGGCCGTGGACGCGAACGTCCTCATCTTCGAGCGCATCCGCGAGGAGTTCGCGGCGGGCCGCACGGCCGGCGTGGCCATCAAAAACGGCTACGGCCGCGCGTTCTCGGCGATCTTCGACTCGAACCTGACGACGATCATCACGGGCATCATCCTGTTCGTGGTCGGCACGGGACCGGTGCGCGGGTTCGCGATCACGCTCACCGCCGGCGTCGTCATCTCGATGTTCACGGCTGTCGTGGTGACGCGCCTGGTGTTCGACCACTGCGTCAACCCGGCCCGCACGAAGCCGTTCCGGATGATGCATGCGTTCAAGAATCCGAAGTTCGACTTCATGAAGGTCACGAAGCTGACGGTCGGCGGTTCCTTCGCCTTCATCGCGGTGGCCGTCGCCATCTTCGCCTTCCGGCTCGGGAACAACATGGCCGACGTGCTGTCGGTCGACCTGACGGGCGGCACCTCGATCGTCTACAACCTCAAGCGGGACGCGCGGCCGGACGTGGCGGCCGTTCGCAACGCGCTTAACGACTTCGACAACGCGGCGGTCATCCAGTACCAGGAGGGCGTCGGCGACGCGACGCTGCTGGTGAAGACGGGCGAGACGGCCGAGACGAAGACGGGCCTCGCGCTCGAAAACCGCGACGTCGGGGCGCATGTGACGAAGCTCCTCCAGCAGGCGTTCCCGGAGTCGGAGTTCAAGGCGGCTTCGGTGGACGAGGTCGGCTCGATGGTCGGCGCGGACCTCAAGAAGTCCGGCACCTACGCGGTCATCTTCTCGCTCATCGCGATTCTCGTCTACGTCGGGTTCCGCTTCCAGTTCGGCTTCGGCCTCGGCGCGATGGTGGCGCTGGCGCATGATGCGCTCATCTCCATCGGGCTCTTCTCGCTCTGCGGGCGGCAGGTCTCGCTCATCGTGGTGACGGCGGTGCTGACGATCATCGGCTACTCCGTGAACGACACGGTCGTCGTCTTCGACCGCATCCGCGAGCTGCTCCGCAACGACAAGAAGCTGAGCTTCTACGATCTGTGCAACGCGGCGATCAACGCCTGCCTGTCGCGTACGGTCATCACTTCGGCGACGACCTTCTTCGCCGTCCTGGCGCTCTTCGCGTTCGGCGACGGTTCGGTCTTCGACTTCGCGCTGATCATGCTCATCGGCGTGGCGGCGGGTACGTTCTCGTCCGTCTTCATCGCGACGCCGGTCATGTTCTGGTGGTACAAGGGTAAGCGCCCGGAGTTCGAGCAGGAACGCGAGGGCTGATCGCCTCTTGACGAGGAACAGTGAAAAAGAGTATACTTATATAAATACCTCCATCTGGCTCGGGCTTGATCAAGGCTGCCCGACCGGTAAGGAAAGAAAGGAAACGAAAAATGCCTAAGATGAAAACGAAGAAGTGCGCGGTCAAGCGCATGAAGCTCTCGAAGGGCGGCAAGGTCCTCCGTTCGCAGGGCGGCCACGCCCACCTCAACAACGGCAAGAAGCGTTCGCGCAAGAACAACCTCTGCGGACGCACGGCCGTCGAGTCCGCAACTGTCACCAAGACCTACGCGCGTGCGCTTCAGGGTCGCTAATTTAGAAGGAGTAAAAGACCATGCGTGTTACCAATGCTCCCGCTTCCCGCGAACGTCGCCGCCGCCGGCTTGAGCTGGCCAAGGGCTTCTACGGGGCTCGTTCCAAACTCTTCCGCACGGCGACCGAGGCCGTCGACCGCGCGATGCGGCTGTCGACCATTCACCGCAAGCTCCGCAAGCGCGACTTCCGTCAGCTCTGGATCGCCCGCATCAACGCGGCCGCCCGGCTGAACGAGATCAGCTATTCGAAGTTCATGGCGGGCCTGATCAAGGCCGGAGTGACGCTGAACCGCAAGATGCTCTCCGAGATCGCGATCAACGACGCCGAGGGCTTCAAGGTGCTGGTCGACATCGCCAAGAAGGCCTAAGTGACCTTGCGAGGCGCTGTCAAAAGGGGGACCGCGGCAGTTTTGCCGCGGTTTCTTGCGTTCCTGGCCCTGCTGGCGTGCGCGGGCTGCGGCGCGGCCCGTCCCGAACGGGTGGAGTGGCCGACGATGGGGACTCTCGCCGCGCTCCAGTCCCGCGGCGCGTCCGCCGACGTGCTGTCGGGCGCGCGGCGGACGGCGCAGGAGCGGTGCGACCTCGTCATGCGCCTTCTGAACGCGCACGACCCGTCCTCCGAACTGAGCCGGCTGGCCGCGCTGCCTGACGACACCGCGGTTTGTTCGCGGTGCGACGCGCGAGTCCTGCCCTGCTACGCGGCGGCCTTCGCGCTTCGCGATCTTTCCGGCGGCGCGTTCGATCCGCGCTGGAAGGGGGCGGGGACGCTGGACCTGGGCGCGATCGCCAAGGGTTTCGCGGTCGATCTCATCGCCGCCGGCTTACGGGATGCGGAGGCGGATCTCCTCGTTGACATCGGCGGCAATCTCAAGGCGGTCCGCGGCACATGGCGGACCGGGGTGCGCGCGCCGTCCGGGGACGGACTTTGCGCGACCGTGTCCCTGGCGCCCGGCGAGGCGCTCGCGACGAGCGCCGAGTATTTCCGCGGACGGCACATCTTCGACGCGCGGACGGGCATCCCCGCCGCGTCCGGCGTCGCGTCGGTGTCGGTCCTCTGCCGGTCGGCCATGTGGGCGGACGGACTGTCCACCGTGCTGTTCATTCTGGGGCCGGAAAAGGGCGGCGAGTTCCTTGACGCGCGGCTCGCGGACCGTGCGGACGTCGGGGCGGTGGCGGTTTTGTGGATTATGGACGACGGACGGAAGGTCAGACGGGACCCCGCCAATCGGTTTGGAGAGTAGTCATGCTGGATTTCAAGGGCATTGCGGTTCACTACGGTCATCAGGACGTTCTTTCGGACGTCACCTTCAGGGTCAACAAGGGCGACCGCGTCGGTGTCGTCGGTCCGAACGGCAGCGGCAAGTCGACGCTGTTCAAGATCGTCCTCGGAGAAATGTCGACCGACCGCGGCGAGCTGGTGATCGAAGGCAGCCCCCGCATCGGCTGGACGCGGCAGAATCCCGAACCGGACACGCCGGACGAGACGCTGCTCGCCTATTCGCTCCGCGGCATTCCGGGGCTGAGCGACATGGAGGCGCGGCTCAAGGAGCTTGAAGAGGCGCTTTACGGCGACGGCAAGGGCGTCGCGGGGGCGGAGGGCGAGCGGATGCTGAAGGAGCTGGGCGACCTGCAGACGAAGTTCGAGCATCTCGGCGGCTACGACATCGAGACGCGCGTCAAGATCGCGCTGGGCGGACTCGGCTTCGCGGTGGAGGAGTTCGACAAGCCGTTCAAGTCCTTCTCGGGGGGCTGGCGGATGCGCGCCGAACTGAGCCGGGTGCTGGCCTCGAAGCCGGATCTGCTGCTGCTGGACGAGCCGTCCAACTATCTTGACCTTCCCGCCATCGACTGGCTGCAGAAGTTCCTCAAGGCGTATGACGGCACGCTGATGCTGATTTCGCACGACCGCTACCTTCTGCGCACGCTGACGAACATCATCGTCGAAGTCGACGCGGGCACGGCGACGCGCTACGAGGGCGACCTCGACTACTATCTGACCGAGCGGGAGGTCCGTTACGAGCACCTCAAGGCGGCGAAGGAGAATCAGGACCACCACCGCGAGCAGCTGCAGCGGTTCGTCGACCGGTTCCGGGCGCAGGCGACGAAGGCGGCGCAGGCGCAGAGCCGGCAGAAGCTCATCGACAAGATCGACGAGGCGCGCATCGTGCTGCCGAAGCGCTACACGAATTCCGGCCGTCTGCGCCTGGCCGAACCGCCGCCGAGCGGCGTGGAGATGTTCCGCTGCGAGAGCCTGGGCTTCTCGTACGGAGCGCAGACGGAGGACGGGAGCCAGAAATTCGTCTTCCGCAACCTCACCTTCAACATCGCGCGCGGCGACAAAGTGGCGCTCATCGGCTACAACGGACTCGGCAAGACGACGCTGATGCGCATCATCGCCGGCACGCGGAAGCCTACGGAGGGCAAGGCCGTGCTCGGACACAATGTCGTGCCGGGCTACCTGAGCCAGGAGTTCGCCGAGACGATTCCGCCGGACGTCACTGTTTACCGCAACGCGAAAAACGCCTGGGATGCCGCCGGGGGCGGTCCCGAGAAGCACTTCCGCAACCAGCTCGGCGCGTTCGGATTCGACGAAAACGACGTCGAGAAGCCGGCGGGGGTCCTGTCGGGCGGCGAGAAGATCCGGCTGGCGTTTCTCCGTCTCTTCCTGACGGCGCCGAACTTCCTGCTGCTGGACGAGCCGACGACGCACCTCGACCTGGACGGCCGGCGGCTTTTGCAGGACGCGCTCCAGAAGTACGCGGGGACGATTCTGCTCGTGTCGCACGACATCGACTTCGTGCGGGCTACGGCCACTTCGATCATCGAGATCACCCGCGAGGGGATCGCGACTTTCCCCGGCGGCTACGACTACTATTGCGAGAAGAAGGCCCAGCGGGAACAGGAACGGGCGGGGCGCAAGGAGACGGCGGTGCCGGCGGCGAAGTCCGCCGAGGGCGCGGCGCGGCTCTCTTCGAAGGAACTGCGGCAGCAGCGCGCGGCGGAACGGGCGCGGCTCGCGCCGCGGACGAAGGAGCTCAAGCGGCGCGTCGAGACGGCGGAGAAGAAGCTGGACGAGCTGCAGAAGGCGCTGGATGAGGCGTCGGCCGAGCTGTTCAATCCGAAGCCGACGACGGATTTTGCCGAAGTGAACCGCCAGGTGCGCACCCTCCAGTTCGAGATCGACCGTTACACGG
The DNA here is from genome assembly GCA_045628545.1 of Kiritimatiellia bacterium. Taxonomy (GTDB): domain Bacteria; phylum Verrucomicrobiota; class Kiritimatiellia; order RFP12; family UBA1067; genus UBA1067. Next base: position 27,929 of record JAZQPI010000045.1, on the reverse strand, counting down.
CGGACTGGGAGGAGGCGGCGACCGAACTGGAGGCCCTGACCTCGTCTTGACGGTCGCGGAGGCCAGCCAATCGGAGGGCGAGATGGCGGAATCGGAAAGTGGCCGACGCCGACTTTGACGGCGAGGGCAGTTTTTTGGTAAAATATCACAACTTATTTGAAAGACGGAGGGTTCTCAAGATGAACAGACTTCTGCAGTTTGCGTGCGGCTTCTCGCTGGTGTCGGTGATGGCCGGTTGCATGGTCCCGCTGAAAGATTCAGTCGGGCGTGACGTGCTCGACGCCAACGGTCGGGTGGTCGAGGTCTCCTCGTCCACAGCGGAGAAGCTGTCGGTCGCACGGGCGGCCCTGCTGCCGGTGTTGCGCGATTTCGTCGCCGAGAAGATTGAGAAACGCGAGTTCCGTTCCCGCTACGATCTTCCGTTTACCGACAAGCAGATGCTGGCAGAGGTTCCCGAGGGCGAACTTTCCCTTGCCGAGGTCAAGGCCCTTCGCCAGCTCCTGGAAGGGGAGCTGCGTGCGCTGGTGGAGACCGATTTGCGCAAAGCCTGGGTTGAATCCGTGTGGAGCCGCGTCGAATCCAAGGCTCGGGAGATGATCGCGGACGGCAAGTACGACGGGGCGCGCAAGCTGCTCTGGCTGGTCTCGGCCCGCATTGATGCGTTTGTGCGCAAGGACGTGGCCGCGTTGAGCGCGAAGTTCCTTGTTGAAAAGGTCAATCCTGCTTATTGGAGCAAGATACGGGCGGGGATCCTTGCGGACGGGACCGAGCAGCTCGTGGCCGACGGCAAGGTCGTCGAACTGCGCCAGAAGGTCGCCGCCTATCCTAGAACCAAGGTCTACGCCGAGGATGTCGAGAGCCGGCTGGGCGGCTTCGCCGGGGCGCTGGTCGCCAGCGGGCTGCCGGATACCGGCCTGCCGCTGGCTCTGGCGGCGACGCGCGAGCTGGTCGATTCCTCAGTCGGTCTCTTCGACGATCAGGATCGCACCGACTACATCCAGCGGGCGAAGGAGTCGGATTCCGTCGCCTCTGCCGAGTTCGACGCTTACCAGCAGCTGCTGACCGAATACCGCGCCAAGCTGATCGGCGCCGGCTGCAACGAGACGATGGCAGACGGCGTGGTGGCGCAGCTGGCCGGCGGAAGCCTGTCGGAGGCCGATGCGGAGAAGCCCGGCCTTGATATGATGGTCCTGGGCTCGAGCGCCGTCAACATGCGCATCGACTCTTTGGGGGCGCGTCTCGCTTCCAACGCCGTCAACAACTGCACGGCCGCGGCCCTTGGCGGACTTGAAAACGAGGTTTCGGCCTTGGTCGGGGAGGGCAAGTTTGACAAGGCGCGCGAACTGCTGAAGACGCGTTGCTCCACCGGCGACACTTTGCTGGATCGTTACGCGAAGCCGAAGTGCGACGAGCTCCTGCAGAAGATTGTCGCGCCTGCCGAAGCGACGGCCGCCGCGCGTGAGCTGAACGACAAGGTTGACGGGCTGTGCGCTGCGGGCAAATACGCCGAATGCGCGGACTTCCTGTCGAAGAAGGCCGGAGAGGCGGAGAACGCGGACGATGCGGCCGCCCTGAACGATCGCCGGGCCAAGGTGCTCGAGACCTGGTATTCCGGACTGGCCGGCAAACTGTGCGCCGATCTGCTCAAGAGCGTCGACGAGGGACGCATTGACGAGGCGCGGGCCTCGCTGGGACGTCTGGAGCCATGCGGCTCGGCCGAACTGGATGCAAGACTTTGCGGTCTGCGCATCGGGCTGCTGGATTCGGTGCTGAACCCCTTGCAGCGTGAGCGTCTTGCGGCCGAGATCGAGACGAACGTTACCGCGCTTTGTACGGCCGGCGACATTGTCGGCCTGCGCAAGTACGTCGAGGGCTATGCCTACCCGGATGATGTCGCCGGCAAACTGACGACTGCCTTCGCCGAGCGCTATCCCGACGTCGGAACGACGGTCGCGCTGCAGGCAGACCACGAGGCGATCGTCAAGTTCGTCGGCGAAGGGACGCAGCTGCTCGATCCGCAGACGACGGCGGAGCTCTCCGGCGCGCTGCGCGGCCGGCTGGAGGCGGCGCTCGCCGAGGCTGACGCCCACGCGCAGGAGTGGACGATTCGCCGTCTGACGAACGGCGCCGAGGGCGGCGTTTCGGTCGACGAGCAGATCAAGCTGGCGGGCGAGGCGATCGCGAAACAGCTCGCGGCGAAGAACGCGAATCTGAAGGTGAACGCCCTGCTGGGCGAGTACGCCCGCGTGCTGCGCTGCATGCGCGCCGGCCGTCAGCTCCCCGACGACGGGGCGGCGACGCTGCTTCTGGGCGGCGTGTGTCTGAACCAGCCTCGGATGGTCGACCTCGCGATCGAGGCGTTCGACGCCGATGTCGACGCGGTTTCCGCGCGCGACCCGCTGGGCCGTTCGTCCCTCCTGCTGGCCGTCCAGTGCGGACAGATGGAGATGGTGGAGAAGCTGCTCAAGCTGGGGGCGAATCCCGCGGCGTCCGATCGGTGCGGCGGGACGATGATCCATTCCGCCGCGCTGGGCGAAGACCTCGCCTTCTTCCGCAAGGTCATCGACCTCGGCGACGTCACGCTGACGAACGCCTGCGGGGAGACGGCGGCGTTCACGGCCGTCCGCCTCGGCAAGCCCGAATTCCTCGTGGCGCTTCTGGAGGCGGGGACGGACGTTTCGGTCGTCAATGCCGACGGGCTGAGCGTGTTTGACGTTGCCTGCCAGTGCGGGTCCGCCGCGACGCTTGACGCGCTGGTCGCCGCGGGCGCCGAGTTCGGCGTGGAGCAGCTGATCCTGGCCGTCAGGTCCGGCTGCCTCCCGGCAGTGACATGGCTGGTCGGCAAGGGCGTCGACGTCAACGCGCCAGGCGTCATGGCGGCGGCCGAGAAGGGCAGCGAGGTCGAGCAGTATCTCGTCCGTGAAGGCGGCGTTGTCGCCGCGGAGTGAAGGCTTCCGATTTAGTGCGGAATACGGCCGTCGTGGGTGCGCTCACGATGGGCAGCCGGGTGCTGGGACTTGTGCGCGAGATGCTCCAGTCCCGTTTGATCGGTGCGGGTGTCGAGCAGAGCGCGTTCGTTCTGGCTTTCGCGATTCCCAACATGGCGCGCAAGCTCTTTGGCGAGGGGGCGCTGACGGCCGCGTTCGTTCCGGTCTTCCGCTGGGAGGTCGAGCGCGGCGACGAGGAGTCGGCGCGACGGCTTGCGCGCGCCGTGATGACGCTGGTGATGCTGATTCTCGGTTCGGTCGTCATCCTGACGGTCGCCTCCCTCACGCTCGTCCTCAACCTCCAGCCTTCGACTTTATGCCTTTCCCCCCGGACCCGTCTGACGTTGCAGCTTGTGCGGATACTCTTCCCGTACATGATTTTCATCTGCGGCGCGGCCTTCGGAATGGGCGTCCTGAACGCGCTGGGGCGCTTCGTGGCGGGGGCCTTCATGCCGGCGATGCTCAACCTCGTGTGGATTGCGGCCCTGGCGGGGCTGTGCTTCTTTCCTGATCTTTCCCTCCGCACGCGCGTGGCCGCCGTGTGCTGGGCGATTCTCCTCGGCGGCGCGGCGCAGATGCTGTTCCTCTTCCGCTGCATGGCGCGGCGAGGCTACGCCTTCCGCTTCCGTCTGTCGGGGCTGCTGGACGGAAAAGCGCGCCTCGTCTGGGTCAACACGGGCATTGCGGCGCTGGGCGCAGGGGCGATTCAGGTCAACTACGCCCTGGATCAGGTGCTGGCGCAGTGCGCCGCGCCCTGGGCGGCCGGCGTGATCGGCTACGCGGAACGGCTGATGGATCTGCCGCTCGGAGTCATCGGCGTGGCGTTCGGCACGGTGCTGCTGCCGACATTCGCCGGACATTTCGCCAAGGGCGACCTTGCCGGAGCCCGCACCGTGCTGGCGTCGGCGCTCTGCAACATGATGTTCGTAATGCTGCCCGCGGCCGCAGGTCTGTGCGTCCTCGCTCCGGAGGTGACGGCGGTCATCTACGAGGGCGGCAGCTTTGACGCGACGGCGACGCTGCGCGTCTCCAGGGCGCTGGCCGTCTATTCGGTCGGCCTGGGACTGTTCGGCGTCCAGAAGGCGCTGGTGCCCTGGTTCCAAGGCCAGAACGACATGAAGACGCCGCTGAGGGTCTCCGTCTGCACGGTGGTCGCCAACGCCGCGCTGAACGTCCTCGCCGTCGTGCTGCTGCCCCAGGAGGCGAGGCACGTCGGCCTGGCGGCCTCCACGGTGCTATGCGCCCTGTTCGGCTGCATCCTGCTGATCGCCCTCGGCCGGCGGCGGAACGGTTCCATGGGGTTGCGCTCCGTCTGCGGCTATGTGTCGCGGACGCTGCTGGCGGCACTGGCCATGGCCGGGATCCTCGTCCTCGTCCGTCCCTGTCTGGCCGGATGGTCCAGAGTGCCCGCCCTTGCGTCGCTTGTCATGCTGGGCGCAGGGGCCTATGCGCTGTTGACGCTGGCCCTCGGAGTGTTTCGCCTCCCGCGTCGCCACTGAGGACGCGTGTTTTGACGCGAAAATTTGGCGTTGGCAGTTTGCATAATTTGGTATAATGAAGGGGATGGCTACGCAGACAGAGGTACGTCCGGCGGACGGCGTGTTGCTCAAGGTCGAAGGACTTCGGGTCTCGTTCCGTATCGGCGGACTGGTGTCCGTGCCGGTGCGGAACGTCAGCTTTTCCGTACCGCGCGGAGGTCGCGTCGCGCTGGTGGGGGAGTCTGGCTGCGGCAAGTCGCTGACGGCCCTGGCGATCGGAGGGCTCGTCGACCAGGCCGAAATCGGCGGATGTCTGCGCGGCTCGCCGCGGCTGGCCTATGTCTTCCAGAACCCGATGCAGTCGCTCAATCCCGTCATCCGTGTCGGCCGCCAGATCGCGGAAGCAGGCACGGCGGCGGACGTCCCGTCCCTGCTGCTGTCCGTGGGGTTGTCGGCCGATACGGCGCGGAAGTTCCCCTGCCAGCTTTCGGGCGGACAGCAGCAGCGGGTGATGATCGCCATGGCGCTGGCGGCGGAGCCGGATCTCCTGGTGGCCGACGAGCCGACGACTGCCCTTGACGTCACGACCCAGAGGGAGGTGCTGGAGCTCGTGGACCGCATCGCGGACGGGCGGGGCATGGCGGTTCTCTTCATCACGCACAACCTGGGTCTGGTCCGCGAGCATTCGCGCTTCGTCAACGTCATGTACGCGGGGGAGGTAGTGGAGGCGGGGCCGGTTGCAGACGTGCTGTCGCATCCGCGTCATCCGTACACGCGAGGCCTCCTGGCGGCAGTGCCGCGCCTGGATGCGCCGAAGGACGCGCCGCTGGCGGACATCCCCGGGACGGTCCCCCCGCCGACGGACTGGCCGTCCGGCTGCGCGTTCCATCCGCGCTGCCCCCTGGCACGGCCTTCCTGCGCGGAGCCGACGTTCACGCGCTGTCCGGCAATGTGAAGATTTTGGAAACCACAAGGAGCAAGTCAAAATGCAGATCACGAAGCGGGAATTCCTCAAACGGCTGGGACTGGGCGGCGTAGCGCTCGCAGCTGGCGGCGCCTTGGCGGACGAGTACGTCCCCGACACGAGCGCCCTTCCGCCCGGCAGCTGCGGCGACCCCAAGAACCCATGGTTCGGCAAGCACATCTTCCCTCTGGAGCCGACGATGAAGGACGGACCGAGCTGCTCCGTGAAGGACGGCCGCGTCTTCGAGCCGGCGCACGAACTGCCGGTATTCCACCAGACTGACGTGGTCGTCGTGGGCGGCGGCCCTGCCGGGTTCGCCGCCGCCGTCGCCGCGGCGCGGGCAGGCGCAAAGGTCGCGCTGGTCGAACGCTACGGCTCGCTCGGCGGACTCTTCACCAACGGCATGGTGCTCATCATGCTGGCGACGAGCCGGAAGGACGACGGCAAGTGGTCGCTCGTCACCCGCGGACTCTGCGAGGAGTTCATGCTGCGCGCGGAAAAGTTCGGCGGCGACTTCTGCACGCCGAACACGCTTCCCGACAAGATGTGGCTGCCGACGGTCGATCCCGAGGCGGCGAAGGTGCTGATGGACACGATGGTCGCCGAGGCGAAGGTCGAGATGTTCTTCCACAGCTGGGGCGTCGACGTCATTCAGGACGGACCGCGCGTGCAGGGCGTCGTCTTCGAGTCGAAGGAAGGCCGCCAGGCCATTCTGGCCAAACAGGTGGTCGACTGCACCGGCGACGCGGACATGCTGTTCAGGGCCGGCGGCTCCTACCGGCAGATCACCCACTCCATCGGCTTCGTCTCCCGCTGGGCGAACATGGACCTCATCACCGCGAAAGACGGCAAGTTCATGAACCGCGGCAACGAGGGCAATCCGTCCACGGCCTGGGTCAGCGACCTCGGGCCCAAGGGTAACGGACTGTCCGTGCGCGAACTTTCCGCAGCGGAAGTGTTTCACCGCCGCCGCAACTGGGAGACGGTGATGAAGATGCGCGCGACGCCGGGCTACGAGAAGGTCTACACCGCCAACACCTGTTCGCAGATCGGTCCGCGGGCGACGCGCCTCGTGGACACGGAACTGGTTCTGGGCCGCAAGGAAATCGCCGAAGGCCTCGCCTTCAACGATCCTGTCGGCTGGTTCGGCGTGGAGAGTCCGCACGACCCCTTCCGCATCTCCTATCGCTCCCTGCTGCCGAAGAAGGTGGACAACCTCCTCTGCGCGGGCCGTTGCCTGGGGACGGGCGACACCACCGACACCTACCGGCTCATCTGCCCTTGCATGGTCAGCGGACAGGCGGCCGGCGTGGCCGCGGCGCTTTGCGCCAACCAGGGCGTTACGCCACGTGCGCTCGCCTATTCGGACCTCGCCCGCGAACTCCAGCGTCAGAGCGTGTATGTGTGATAGAAGAGTGGCGCGGGAATGCGTCGCCAGTGTGATGCGGTCTTGACGGTAGAAGAGCGATGATGGTATAACCCGAGTTTGCCACTTGGTGATCGGTCAAAATGACGTTTCACCTAATAACGACAGGGGTTTGTCGAACGTTAAGGTCATAATTTTCCTGTAGCACCATAAATTCGCCCTCGAACGGACGATTCGTCTGCCGTTTTCTGACCACGGAAGGCACGGAAGCCCGCGTTCGCAGAATGGAGAGGGCATTCGGCGGGGTTGAATTGCCAAGGCGGTCCCTTTCCCCAACCGTTTCGCGGTGCCTTGCGGCCACTTCGCGGCAAAGCCGCTCGTGCGCTCGGCTGTTGGCCTGTGCGACTTCCCTTCGAATCGTCGCTTCGCTCCTCATCTTCGGCGCATGTGCAGCCCGAGCGGGCGTTTCCGTGCCTTCCGTGGTGAAAATCCCCGGCTGTTTGAGGCGCGGGGGCGGGAGTCGACTGCTCGCCCGATCCGCAGATGACAAAGGGTAATCAGTGCGATCAGTGCAATCAGAAAGTTCAGTTGAGCAGTTGAATAGTTGCTGTGGAATACGAAGCTGATAAAACTGTTCAAATGAACCCACTGTGCGCACTGAACCTACTGAAAACGAGCGCAGACAGCTGAACTATGAAGATCACCGCCTCAAAGCTGCATGCGTTGTTGATTGCAGGCGAGAGCGCCGCGATTGGGTACAAGCGTTGTGGCGAGGGGACGTCAGTTATAATGTCCCTTGCAGGCGAGGATTTCCAGCATGTCATCGGTGATGCGAAAGACGAGGCGGTCGGCTTGATTGATGCGGACACTCCACCAGCCGCTCAGGTTGTTTCGCAAAGGTTCGGGATTGCCGATGCAGGCGGTGCCGTTGCGGTCGATGCTCTGAAGGAGCTGGTTGATACGGCGCAGGGTCTTGGAATCCTGATGCCGCCAGAAGAGATATTCCTCCCATGCGCTTTCATGCCAGATCTTACGCATGGGCATGTTCCTCGGTGTCGATCAAGTCGTGCTCAACTGTATTGCGTTCACCATCCATATCGCGGGCACGGCGCTCCAACTCGCGGATGTTGGACTCGCTGTAGAACGGATCGCCGAGGACTTCGAAGGGGAGCTTTCCGCGCTGAACGGACTGTTGAAAGAATATCGTGATGGCAACAGACATATTCATGCCCATTGATTTGAAAAGCCGATCGGCATCGGACTTAAGTTTGTCGTCTATACGAAAACTGACTTGCGACATTGCATTTTATCCTTTCGATGACAGGTATTGTAGCATATCTGCTTTTCAATGTAAAGCATGCGCGTGGCAATGAAGTGAAATGGGGACGAAAATGAAAATAAAAGGACATGGTATAATATGGAAACTGATGGTCCTTGTCTTTTGCTGCCTGTCGGCCTTGGCTGATTTCGCCGATGTGGTGCATGTATTCGAACAGACGGAGTGCGGCGGCGAGACGGTGCAGATCGCTGACTGGACGCTGGAAACGGGGCAGACCTACAAAACGGGTGCAGCCCCGACGAAGAACGGATGGATCTTTACGCACTGGACGGTTTCAACGACGCAGGACTTTGCAGACCGCGACGATTGGGGTCGGGCGTACGAAGCGGTGCAGTTCAAGCTTTACGAAGAGACCGCGCTGACCGCCCATTACCTGCCGGCGGTGCGGCGACGCCGATGGTCGCCGATGTCGATGGCGGAGGTGGACAGTGGAATTTGCTGGCCGCGCCTTCTCTTCCGACCTACCGCGATTATCCGCCGAGCGTGAGCGACTACGATTACAAGGTGTCGTCGGTTTCGCGGCGCTATGTGGCGGGCAACTCGACGCCAATCGAAAGCGAGTCGCCTGCGACCGAGGCGGTTCGGGCGTCGCTCGGCAAAGTCTCGCTTCATTGGACGGATGTGGTCGTCAGGCGCGGCGAAAAATTCTCGCTCATGCTCTCCATTGACAACTCGGCGAACCTCTCCCCGGAGGGGATGGCGATTGAGATCGGATACGACCACGCGGTTCTCGATTTGCTCAAGACGCTGCCGAGCGGTCTTTTCGAGGGCGACAAGATCGCGCCCGGCGGCGGCAAGCTCTACGAGTATGTGTTCGAGGTCGTGGCGAGCGACGAGCCCTTTGCGTCCTTGACGACCGAAGTGGCGGTGAAGAGCGCGACGATGTATGCGCTTGGCGGCGCGAAGGTGACGGTGTCGTTGCCGAAGCGGAACGCCGCGGTGTCGATCGCGGCGGGGGCGTCGACTCCGCCTTACCAGTTGGGCGATCTCAATGGCGACGGCAAGGTTGATGAGACAGATCTTCGGCTGCTTGCGTTGCTGAAGAACGTGGCGGGGCGCATGTGGACGGCGAACCAGATCAAGGCGGGCGACTTCAACGGCAACGGGCGGCTCGACGACGCCGACTATCAGGCGTTGCGGGATTTGCTGAAGAGACTGGGGCGGCTGTGATGCAAAGGGAGAGAAAAACCGAAAGGAAGAATGCGATGCAGAAGTTCGCGATCGTAGCAGCGGTGACCGCAGCGGTGATGTCCGGTTTCGGCTATCAGGTCTCGCTCGGGACTTATGTCTCGAACGCGGGCAAACAGGTCGCCGTGCCGGTGATGCTCGACAGTTCGGAGGGCCTCTCAACATCACCCTCGGCACCCACACCTTCCTCAAGGTGAAGATCGAGGCCGGAACGAAGGGCCAGGCGGAGTGATAAGGACTTAATAGACGAAAAGAGCCGAAAATTTGATATACTATTTACTATGAGCAGTGACTTATCAATTCTTCGCAATATCGGCATCGTCGCCCACATCGACGCGGGCAAGACGACGACGACCGAACGCATCCTCTTCTACACCGGCAAGATCCACAAGCACGGCGATGTCCATGACGGCAACACGACGACCGACTTTATGGTCCAGGAGCGCGAACGCGGCATCACGATTCAGTCCGCCGCGATCTCCTGCGCGTGGAACGGCCATACGATCAACATCATCGACACCCCCGGTCACGTCGACTTCACCATGGAGGTGGAACGCTCGTTGCGCGTGCTGGACGGGGCTGTGTGCGTTTTCTGCGCCGTCGGCGGCGTTCAGCCCCAGAGCGAGACGGTCTGGCGTCAGGCGGACCGTTACCACGTGCCGCGGCTCGCGTACGTGAACAAGATGGACCGCATGGGCGCCGATTTCGGCCGCGTCGTCGAGGAGCTGCGCACTAAGCTCAAGGCGGCGGCCTGTCCGGTCGAACTGCCGATCGGACGCGAGGACGGCTTCAAGGGCGTCGTGGATCTCGTCAACATGAAGGGCATTGTCTACGACGAGGCGACCGAAGGCAAGGAGTTCACCGTCGGCGAAATTCCCGCCGAGCTGAAGGACGCCGCCGAACTGGCGCGCACCGAACTGGTCGAGGCCGTCGCCGATCTGGACGAAGGCGTGATGGAGGCGTTCCTTGAGAAGGGCGACCTCACCGCCGAAGAACTCGTCCCCGCTATCCGCCGGCAGGTCGTCGCCGGACGGTTCGTGCCCGTCCTCTGCGGCTCGTCCTTCCGCGACAAGGGCGTGCAGCCGCTGTTGGACGCGATTTGCGCCTATCTGCCTTCGCCGGTCGACCGTCCGCCGGTCGAGGCGACCGACCTCAAGAGCGAAGAGAAGGTGACGCGCGCGACGGATGACGCGCAGCTGACGTCACTCGTGTTCAAGATCACCGCCGACCCTTACGGCAAGCTGTATTTCGTGCGCATCTACTCCGGCACGCTTAAGAAGGGGATGAACGTCTACAACCCCCGCACGCGCAAGCGCGAGCGGGTGATGAAGATGGTGCGGCTGTTTGCGGACGACCGCATCGAAGTCGACGAGCTGTCGGCCGGCGACATCGGAGCACTCGTCAACCTGCGGGAAGTGACGACGGGCGACACGCTCTGCAGCGAGATGAAGCCGTGCTACCTCGAACGCATCACGGCGCCGCAGCCGGTGATGTTCATGGCCATCGAGCCGAAGTCCAGCGCCGACAAGGCGAAGCTGGTGGAGTCGATGCAGACGCTGGCGGCGGAAGACCCGACCTGCCAGTTCCGCGAGGACGAGGAGACGGGACAGACGATCCTGTCGGGCATGGGCGAGCTCCATCTCGAAATCCTCGTGGACCGCCTGAAGCGCGAATTCAAGTGCGCGGCGAATGTCGGCAAGCCGATGGTTAGCTATTGCGAGACGGTCACGACGTCTGCGCGGAAGACCTTTATGTTCGACCGCGAACTGGGAGGCAAGCGCCATGCGGTCGAGCTGACGATCGAGGTGAAGCCGCTGGAACGCGGCCAGGGGCGGAAGATCGAGCTTTCGCGCGAGTTCGTCAATCTCGTGCCCGACCATCATCTCCAGGAGTGCGTCCGTCAGGGGCTGGAGGACGGCGTCGCGACGGGCGTGCTGGCGCGTTATCCGATGGCCGACCTCGAAGTGACCTGCTGCTCGGCGACGCTGGTGGATCCCGAAGTCTCGGACGAGGTCGCTTTCCGCTCGGCGGCGATGATGGGCTTCCGCGAGACGGCGGAGGCTGCCGCGCCGGAATTCCTCGAGCCGATCATGCGTCTGGAGATCACGACGCCGCCGGAGTCCGTCGGCGAAGTGCTCGGCGACCTCAACGCTCGCCGCGGGGCCGTGCAGGACATGGATATGCGCGGCGACTTGCAGATCATCCACGCCCGCGTGCCGCTGGCTTCCATGTTCGGCTACTCGACGGCGATCCGTTCGCTGACGAAGGGCAGGGCCTCGTACTCGATGGAGACGGACCAGTTCGAGATCGCGCCGCGTAACGTCCGCGAAGAGATTCTCAGCCACTAAGGAAAGGCGCCTGAACATGGATTCGACATCGCCCCAGACCGAATTCCTCTCCCTGGTCGAGCGCACGCTGGACGAAGTGCTGCCGGCGGAGGCGGAGCGTCCGTCAGTCCTGTCCGCCGCGATGCGCTATGCCGTCGGGACGGGAGGCAAGCGGATTCGCCCGCTGATCTGCCTCGGCGCGGCGGTGTCCGTCGGCGGACGGGCGGAAGATGCGCGTTATCCGGCGGCGGCGATCGAGCTCCTGCATAACTATACGCTCGTCCATGACGACCTGCCGGCGATGGACAACGACGAATTGCGCCGCGGACAGCCGACGGTCTGGAAGCGCTACGGCGAGGCCAACGCCATTCTGGCGGGCGACGCGCTGCTGGCGCTGGCGTTTGGCGTGGCGGCGAAAGCGCCGCGCAACGCGGCGGCGATCGTGTCCGTCTTGGCCGAGAAGGGCGTCGGCGTCGTTCAGGGGCAGGTTGAGGATGTGGCGGGTGCGCCTCAGCCGCCGGCGGACGGCGAGCGGCCGTTCGTCTATGTCCACAAGACGGCGGATCTGTTTATGGCGGCGGCGGAGATGGGCGGCTATGCCGGCGGCGGGACCGCGGCGGACGTGGCGGCGTTGCGCGCGTTTGCCCTGGAACTCGGGCTGGCTTTCCAGTATGAGGACGATCTGCTGGATGGCGACGGACTTTTCTCGCGTGAAGAAACCGAGAGACGGGTCATAGCTTCGACGGAAGCCGCCCGTGCGGCGCTTCGCCAGCTGCCTGGCGACACCTCATTCCTGTCGGCGCTGGCGCAGCGCCTGGTCGGAAGAAATCAATAGTGCAAGGTATGGAGGAGATGATGAAACGACTGATTCTTGTCTGCATCATAACGGTGGCCGGGTTGCTGTCGTCGGCTTTCGGCGGCACGTTCAACGGCCTTTCTTTCTCCGACTCCGGCGAGATCGTTCCCGGCGAGTGGACGAGCCAGTTCGGCAATGCGAAGAGACTGGCGGAGTCGAAGAACCTCCCCCTCGTCTGCTGCTGGGCGAGTTCTAACTGCTACTACTGCAAGAAACTCGCCGCCTACATGGCGTCGAACACCGTGACGACCTGGCGCAAGCAGCGCAAGTTCGTCATGGTATTCGTCGTCGACCAGAAGACGGCTGACGCGCAGAAGGCGCATGACTTCGCGCGCATCGGGAGCAACTTTCCGTACTGTCGCGTGAAATGGACGAAAGACCTGGACGGCAGGCCCGTCAACACGGCCTGGTGCGAGCGGACGAGCGCGGCGCACTTCATCGACAAGGTCGATCAGGCGACCGGCATGGGGAAGTACGCGGCGCACTACACGCTGTCGCTCAGCTCTTCGCTCGCCGGCTGCACCGTGTCCGGCGGCGGCAGTTACCGCGGCGGAACGGCGGTGAAGCTCGTGGCGAAGGCGGCGAAGGACACGGTCTTCTCCGGGTGGTATCTCCCGGACAAGACGCGTCTGTCGCAGGAGCCGAAGTATTCCTACGTGATGCCGAGCAACAAGGGCGCGTCCATCACCGGGCGTTTCATCGCCAAGAAGGACGACTCGGCGGAACTCACCTATTCGCCGGAGCCCAAGTCCCAGTATCCACGGGACAAGGCGATCACGGCAATCACGGTGACAGGCGAGGGCCTAAGCAAGCCGACGGTGACCGTCAAGGGGCTTCCGTCCGGCGTCAAGTTCTCGTCCGGCAAGATTTCGGGCACTCCGAAGAAGAGCGGACTCTACACCTGGACCGGACAGGTGAAGACGGCCGGCGGAGCCGTGGCCACGAAGACGAGCACGGTGGCGGTTGTCGCGGCTGGGCAGAGCGTCGTGCGCGTGGTGACCGATGACGCGGCGGCGGGCAAGGTTTCGGGTTCGGGCGTCTACACATGCGGCAAGTCCGTAAAGCTGAAGGCGACGGCGAAGAAGGGCTACGTCTTCTCGCGCTGGCTGGATGCGGCGAACAAGACGGTTTCGCCCCGGGCGAGCCACACGGTGGCGGCACCGGCAAAGGAAAGGGACGAGGCGTCCTATCGCGCCGTGTTCGTGACGAAGAAGGCGGATCTCGACTCGATCAGGGTTAAGGTGGACGGAACGGCGCTCGAGCCGGCGGTGACGGTGACGAACGCGGTCGAGCAGGGCGTGCAGTTCTCCTGGCCGGTCGTCGCCGACGCAAGCTCGGTGACGACGGTGACGGCCAGCGGCCTGCCGTCGGGCGTGAAGCTGGTGAAGACGCTCGTCGACAAGGCGGACAAGCTCTATTCCTACGCGCTCGCCGGTGCTCCGACCGCGGCGTCGAAGACGGACAAGAAGACGGGGCAGGTGAAGCCGACGGTCGCGAAAGTCACGGTCAAGACGGTCGGGGGCAACAAGGTTACCTACCGTGTGGCCTTCGTCGTCGCGCCGTTGCCGGCCTGGGCGTACGGGACGTTCGTCGGCGCGGCTGCCGCAACTGCCGACGGATGGGGGCCGGGCGCGGCTTCGATGTCCGCGAAGTCGTCCGGTGCCCTGAGCGGAAAGTTCGCCTTCGGCGGCGCTAACTGGTCGTGGTCGGTCAAGGGGTATGCGCGGCATGTGAAGCCGGCCGTCGTGAAAACCGGAGTCCCGGCGGAGTGGTATGAAGTGGAGGCCACGGCCAAGTCTGGCCGCCAGACGATGCCCCTGGCCCTGACGGTGGCGCCCGGATGGATTGCAGACGGCGGAGCCGACTTCAGCCGTTGCTCGGATGCCGTTGGAGCCGCTGGCGACTGTGCGATTTCGCTGCACCGCAATTTCTGGAAGGACCATCTCCCCCTGCCGCCGCTCATGACCGGACGCTTCGTCGTCCCCGGACAGCCGAACGTCTCGTTCAAGCTGACCTCGGACGGCAAGGTGACGTTCTCCGGAAAGCTGGCGGACGGCAAGAAGGTCTCGTCCTCGACGACGGCTTTCATCGACGAGGATTTCATGTGCCGGGCCTGGCTTATCGTGCCGACGAGCAAGACCTATGCCGGATATCTGGAGAAGATTGACATTCCGTTCAAGGAGGAGAACTGATGAAGAGAAACTTTTTCGCCGCCATTGTCGCGTTGCTGGCGATCGGAATCACCGGAGCCATTCGTGCCGAGGTCGTCGCCGGGGTCTGGAACGAAGAGTTCGAGAACTCCCTGACTCTGGCCAAGGAGAAGCAAGTGCCGCTCGTGCTCATCTGGGGCAATAAGGGCTGCACGTACTGCAACCAGCTTTGGACCGCAGCCCAAAGCCAGGACGTCGCCGATTGGATGACCGACCATCCGGCGTACTTCGTCCACAAGCAGGACAAGATCACCGAAGCCATTATGCACGACCGTAGCAAGTGGCTGCCCGACAACCGGGCGGCGGCGGACTGGATCGACTCGTTCTCGGACGAGACCGGCAGGACCATCTACGGGAAACCTGGATGGTCATTCCCGGTTTTGGCGGTCTACTGGCCGCAGAAGAACGGCTTAGAGCGCAAGGCGTTCGTCGTCGGTCGCACAGGGGATATGCCGCCGGTCACTTCCGGGACGCTGGTCAAGCAGCTCCTCGGTTTTCTGGAGGATCAGATCGGTGACTATTCCACGCCCCAGGAGATTAACTTCGGCGTGCGCACGGAGCTGATTCCCGCGGCGGAAGGCGTGACGCAGGCGATGCCGTTCGTCTCCGACCTGAACGGCGACGGGCTCCCCGATCTGCTCGTCGGCGTGAAGATCGCGACTGGACCTGGCGCTTGGGTCGGCAAGGTCCGCGTCTATTTGAACGAGGGAACGGCAGCGGAGCCGAGTTATGGCGACTGGACCTACCTGACGGTCAACGGTGTCGAGCTGGCCGAGGAGCAGACTCAGGGCGGCTGCCAGGGGCTCCAGGCGCAGTTCGGCGACTTTAACGGCGACGGGCGCCCCGATCTCGTCGTCGGCCATCTCGCCGGCGAACTCGAGGTCTATCCGGGAACGGATACGCCGGGCGTCTACGAAGAACCGGTCCGTCTGCTCGACACTGCGGCTGACGGGGCTTACAACCGCACCTACGGTTGTTTTCGCGACAGCGACGGCGATGGCCGTGACGAACTGTACGTCGGCTTTATGTGCGGCACGTTCGCTCGGTTCGACTACGACGGATCGTCCGGCGCCTGGTCGACGAACGAGGTCGTTGACGCCGAGGGCAATGTCCTCCGTCTCCCGCCCCAGTCGCAGACCAACAACCGCCGTTCGACACCGGCTTTCGCCGACGTGAACGGCGACGGACTCGTTGACCTCCTGTCCGGCAGCACTGACGGCGCCATCTACTGTTTCCCGGCCGTCGCGGACGGCCAGTGGTCGACGAACTTTACGCAGCTTGTCGCTGGCAACGAGAATATGGAGCGTTCGCGTCTTGCGGTCGGCGATCTCAACGGGGACGGCATCGCCGATCTGGTCGCCGGCTTCAACGCCGGCTATGTCGCCTGGAACGAAGGCTCCTACCGTGTGGTCTTCAGCTGCCGTCCGGAGCCGCTGTACTGGCCGGGGAAGAAGATCGAGCCGGTTCACGTCAGCGTGACGCCGGCAAAGCTCAAGCCGACGGTTAAGGTTTCGAAGCTTCCGGCCGGGCTTTCGCTGACGCTTGTCGGCGGCGCTTATTACATTACTGGCACGCCGACGGCAGCGTTCGACGGCGCGGTGACGTTCACGATTACCTATGTCAAGGGCGGCGTGACGCGAAAGATGACCGAGAAGGTGGCGTTCAAGGTGGCCGATTTGCCGACGCTGACTCTTATGAAGGACGCTTCCTCGACCGGGGACGGTCCTCTCTCTGGAGAAGGACGCTATTTCGCCGGCAAGACGGTCACGGTTTCGGCTTCGCCAGACAAGACGAGCGTGTTCGCCGGCTGGTACCGTGAGGGAGCTCCTTTCGCGGGCAACTCGTCCGACTACCGGAATCAGAAGATTTCGGTAACTGTCCCTGCGGCGGAGGAGACGGTCCTGTCGGCGAGGTTCGTGACGAAGGTCGAGGATGCCGCCTCGCTGTCGGTTTCCTGCGAACCCGATCCGGCGGGGTACGCGGCGGGCCAGCCCATGGCCCCGGTGCCGGTGATCGTCGACTCGCTGTCGCTGCCGACCCTGACGGCGAAGGGCCTGCCGGCCGGGATGAAGTTGAATGCCGTGGGGCTGGCCCTGTACGGCACGCCGACGAAACCCGGCGCCTATCCCGTTACGCTGACGGCGAAGAACAAGTCCGGCGCGAAGGCGTCGACCAATATCACCGTCGTCGTGTGTAACTTCATCGACGAGGAGATCCCCGTCGCTGACGTCTACGGACCCTTCGTTCCGGGGATGCCTGTCGAGCTGGAGATTCAGGAGGCCATCGGATGCAAGGCGTCGGGATTGCCCTCCGGCCTCAAGTTCGCGTCGGCGACCGGGAAGGTCACGGGCACGCCCAAAAAACCTGGCGCGAGCACGGTCGTCTTCACGAAGTCCGTCGGGCGCGTCAACTACGCGCGCAAGGCCAGTTCGACCTTTGTCGTCGGACCCTACCCCGTCCTTTCGATCGCCCGCGCGGGCGATGGCGGCGGAACGGTGAAGGGGGCCGGGGCGTACGCGGCGAACAAGAAGGTGACCGTGAAGGCGACGCCGGACAAGGCGAGCGCGTTCGCCGGCTGGTATCAGGGGGACGAATTGCGCACTAAGTCCGCGAGCTACGCCATCTCGATGCCGGCGACGGATCTGAGCCTGACGGCCAGGTTCGTCACGAAGCAGGAGGACACGGACTCGATGGCGTTCGCGGTGGACGGACGTCCCTTTGCCGCCGGCGAGACGGTGTCCGTGACCAATGTCTGTGGCGTGGCGATGGACTGGCCGATCGAGGCCTCGGCGCTTTCGTCCGTGACGGTCAAGGCCTCGGGGCTGCCGTCCGGCGTCAAGCTCGTCCGTGACAAGGCGACCGGCAGCTACTCGCTGACCGGTGCGCCGACCGCGGCATCGTCGTTCATGAAGGGCTCCACCGACCGCAAGCCGTCGACCATCCGCCTGACGATGACCACGGCCGGCAAGGCGACCAGGGTCCACACGATCCTCATGACGGTCGTGCCGCGTCCGAACTGGGCGGCGGGTTCGTTCGACGGGGCGGTGGCGTGCGAGGGCGGACTCGGCACCGTGACCGCCACGGTCGCGGCAAATGGCAAGGTGAGCGGCAAGTACCTGATCGGGACGAAGTCCTATTCGTTTGCCGCGCCGTCCATTCTGGCCGAGACTGATAGCGGCGCGTTTCTGGCTGATGTCGCGGTCAAGATCGCGAAGGGAATAACGCTGACGGACCGCATCGTCATTTCTCCGCGTCCGCTGGAGGCGTCGTCGCCAGATCTTGGCACGGCCATGGCCGATGGCGAGTCGAACTTCCTCACGGTCTCGAATGCCGTCCAGAACGCCTGGGCGAGATCTGACGCGGCGCTTTTCCGACTGCCGGTGTTCGTGAAAAACACGGCGGTGGAGTTCGAATTCAACGATCCCGAATTCGGCTTCTGTTCGCTGGCGTTTAAGTTTGGCGCGAAAGGCACCGTAACGGTAGCGGGTACGGTCGACGGCAGGAAAGTCTCCGCGACGGCGCGGATTCTGCTCGACGACATCGGTCCGTCGCCCTGCCTGTGCTTTGCCCGCAGCTTCAACGGACGCATTCCGGTTGCGTTCAAGACCCTCGGCTTTTGCCGGACGTTCTCGTTCTCCGGCGATGCGGACATTCCCGAAATCGGACCAAACGACATCGTGCTCGAGTGAACGATGGGGCGGAAACATCTGCCGGCTTTTCGCTATGCCGGCAAGAGGACAGCTGAAATTCGGTGATTTTGGCATGGAGGAGCGAAGATGAGCGTCAAGAAAGGATGGTTGCTGATACCGGTGGCCCTGGCCGCGGCCTTCGCAGGGGGCTTTTTCTGCGGCGGACGAATGACGGCCGGGTCGGTCGCAGCTGCCGGAGATGCTCCCGATCCTTCCGAGGAGGAACTTGAGGTGACTGTCGAGGATGGCGGGGACGAGGCCTCCGCAGACGAGGTGGAAGGCGAAACCCCGGAGGAATCCTTCGAAGAGGCGGTGGACAGCGAGGTGTTCGCACGCGAACAGACCGCTGGACCGGAACCTAAGGTCGAGGAGGTGCGCGATGAGGACGGGCGGACCGCCGATGAGCGTCTGGAACGGCTGCGCCACGATCGGCCAGAGGAATATGAGGCGCTTGTTCGACGCCGTCAGGAACGGCTGGATGCGCGTCAGCGCGAACAGGGTCGGCGGCGGGACTTTTTGGAGGCGGTCGACCCGGCGCTGATGTCGGAGGACGAGCAGCGGCTGCATCGGGAGTTCACCGACGCATTGGCCGCGAGGATGGAGTTGCGCGAGACCGTGCGCAAGGCGGTGGAGCGCGGCGAGCCGGTCTCGGAGGGCGATCATGCCGCGTTGCGCGAGGCCGAGCGCGCGGTGCGTCAGCGCGCGGCGGCGGAGCGGACGCTTCTGCTGCGCGCGGCGGCTCGGTCGCTCGGATTGGAGGACGAGGCGATTGACGGCTTTCAGCAGACGGTCGAGGACATCTGTTCGGCTACGAGCCGCCGTTAGGATCTTGCACCTCGCTCGGTCCAGCGGTCTGTCGCAGTACCGGCAAATTTTGGAGACTGAGATTCGCTAGGCTTGTCTGAGGGTGGCGAAATTGATATAATAGGAATGTAGGTCATCAATTAACAAGGGAGAATTATGACGAAAAGAACTTTGCTCGCTGTTTTTCTGCTGGCGGGGTCGCTGGGGCTGGCGGCAGGAGGTCTGCCGCTGTCGGATGAAGCGGCGACGGCGAAGGCCCGCGCGGTCGCGGCCAAGCTCTCGCTCGACCAGAAGGTCTCGCTGCTCGGCGGCTGCGCGACGATGTACTTAAACGCCATCCCCGCCGCCGGCATTCCGCGCGAATGGGCGATGAGCGACTGCTCCCACGCCGTCAAGCCCGAACACGGTCGCTGGGACTGGCCGTATGTCGAAGGCGTGGACGACCGGTCGGTGCCGCTCCCGCCGCTCTCCGCCGTGGCGATGAGCTGGGACCGCGATCTGGCGGCCGTTCACGGACATGTCATGGCCGAGCAGATGCGCGCCTTGGGCAAAGACCAGATCCTCGGTCCCGGCGTCAACATCAACCGGAACCCCCTCTGCGGCCGGAACTGGGAGTACATGTCGGAGGATCCCTTCCTCAACTCCGAACTCGTCGTGCCGTATATCCGCGCGGTGCAGAGCCACGGCGTCGCCGCGACGGTCAAGCACTTCTGCGTGAACAACCAGGAGCTGAACCGCGTCGCGGTCGATACGGTCGTTGACGAGCGCACGCTCCACGAGATCTATCTGCCCGCCTTCGCCGCGGCGATCCGGCGCGGCGGAGCGCTGTCGGTCATGTCGGCCTACAACAAGTACAACGGACAGTTCTGCAGCGAGAACTCCTATCTCCTGCGCGGCATCCTCCGGGACCGCTTCGGCTTCCAGGGCATGATCACGACGGACTGGGGCGGGCAGCATTCGACGGTTCCCGCCGCGCTGAACGGCGGCAACGTGGAGATGGACCGCGGCAAGAGCATTGTCCACTTCACCGACCACCTCCACGGCAAGCTGCCGCTCGCCGACGCCGTCCGTCGCGGCGACGTGCCGGAGGCAACGGTGGACGAGATGGTGCTGCACGTCCTGTGGACGATGGCTAAGACCGGCTTCCTTGACGGACTCCAGGACAAGGGCGAACGCCTGACCGAGAAGCACCACCGCCTCTGCCGCGAGATCGGCGAGGAGTCGGTCGTGCTGCTGAAGAACGAAGCCGGCGTGCTGCCGCTCGTCCGCGGCGAACTGCGCAAGGTCGTCGTGGTCGGATTGAACGCGGACCGCCCGATCACGCATCTCGGCAGCTCCTGCGAAGCCCATCCCGAATACGAGATCACCGCTTTCGCTGGCCTGCGCGAATATCTGCCGGCGGAGACGAAGCTGACGCTGCTGCCGCTCGGCGACGAGGCCGCGACGGCGGACCGTCCGCAGCCGATTCCCGAGGCCGTGCTCGAGACGTTCATGAAGGACGGCGGCGAGGCGTTCGCGAAGCGGGCCTGGGAGCGCTACGAGTGGCCGGCGGGGACGCGCGTCTGGGTCGACAAGCCGGTGCTGACCGGCTACGTGCCTTATCCGGTCGGCTGGACCAACGCGCAGAAGGCCGTCCGCTATGTGGCCCGCGTGCGGGCGTCGGAGTCGGGCGAATATATCTTCGGCGTGGAGAAGGGCGCGGCTGCCGACGGCATTACGATTCTCGTCGACGGACGGCGCGCCTATAACTTCACCGACTGGGGCGCGACCGCCGAGAAGCTGACGCTGGAGCGCGGCCGCGTCTACGAGGTCACGGTCGATGTCGGCGGGAGCAAGGGCGAGTTCCGCTTCGGCTGGCAGCCGCCTTCGGCCCGCGCGGTGACGAAGGACTCGAAGCGCGCCGAACTCGAGTCCGCCGACGCGGTCATTGTCTTCACCGGCACGCAGATCGGCGGCGGCCGGGCGATGGAGAACGAGGGCTACGACCTGCCGTCGATGGCGGAGCCGGCCGGACACGACGAGGAGATCGCGGAGATCCTCGGCATGAAGATCAAGCGGCTGGTCGTCGTCCACCGCTCGGCGACGCAAATGGAAATGCCGTGGGCCGACAGGACGGCGACGCTGCTGCAGCTGCCCTATCTCGGGCAGGAGGGCGGCCGGGCGTTCGCGCGGGTGCTCTTCGGCGATGTCAATCCTTCGGGCAAGCTCGTGGCGACCTGGCCGAAGCGTTTCGCCGACACCGCCGTCGCGCAGAAGGGGACCTACACGGCTGAGAAGTCGGTCTACAACGAACGCTTCTATGTCGGCTACCGCTGGTTCGACGAGCAGGGCATCGAGCCGCTCTTCCCGTTCGGCTATGGCAAGTCCTACACCACCTTCGCGTATTCTGACTTCAAAGTCCGTCCGGTCGAGGGCGGCTGGGAGGCGTCGGTCACGGTCCGGAACACTGGCCGCGTGGCCGGGCGCGAAGTCGTCCAGCTCTATGTCGAGCCGACCGAGCACAAGGTGGAGCGCGTGAAGAAGGAGCTTAAGGGCTTCGCCAAGACGTCCCTGCTGGCGCCGGGCGCGTCCGAAACCGTCCGTCTTCGGCTTTCGCCGCGCGATCTGGCCTTCTACGACGTCTTCAGGCACCGCTGGCATGCGTTGCCCGGCGACTATCGTCTGCTGGTCGGCGCCTCTTCGGCCGACATTCTGGCGCGGGAGGTGATCGCGTTCGACCGGGATGTGGTTTTCGACATTGACCACGAATGAGCGGCGGAAGGAGCGTGTGGCATGCGGATTGGTTACGGCTATGACTCGCATCGTTTCGTGGCGGACGACGCGGCCGAGGGGCGGCGGCTCGTGCTGGGCGGCGTGGAGTTTCCCGGCGAGCGCGGGCTGGCGGGACATTCCGATGCCGACGTGCTGATTCACGCGGTGATCGACGCGCTGCTCGGCGCGGCGGCGCTCGGGGACATCGGTTCGCATTTTCCCGACACTGACGCGCGTTGGAAGGACGCGGACTCCGCGGGACTGCTGGAAGCGGTCTCGCGGGAGATTCGCGGGGCCGGTTACCAGCTCGGCAATCTCGACGTCACGGTCATCTGCGAACGGCCGCGGCTGAGGCCCTGCATCGAACTGATCCGCGAACGGCTGGCGCACATCCTCAATGTCGGCCGGGGCCGCATCTCGGTGAAGGGCAAGACGAACGAGGGGATGGACGCCGTGGGTGCGGGACAGGGCATTGTCGCGCACGCGGTGTGTCTCCTGGAGGAGACGGATCTTTCCGGCAGCCTGTCGTAGAAAGGGGATGAGATGGAACTGATTGCGAGTTTTCAGGTCGACCACACTCGGATTCTGCCGGGCATTTACGTGTCGCGGGTGGATGACGTGGGCGGCGATTTCGTGACGACCTTCGATGTGCGCATGAAGCGTCCGAACGTCGAGCCTGCGGTTCATCCGAACGCGCTGCATACGATCGAGCATTTAGTGGCGACATATCTGCGGAACGATCCGGAATGGAAGTCGCGCATCGTCTACTGGGGGCCGATGGGCTGTCTCACCGGGAACTACCTGCTGGTGAAGGGACGCCCGACCCCCGAGGAAATCCTGCCGCTGGTGCTGGCGGCGTTTCGGCATTGCCGCGACTATGACGGGGAAGTGCCGGGAACGACCGCAGAGACTTGCGGAAACTTCCGCCTGCACGATCTGGCCATGGCGAAATGGGAGGCGGCGCGTTTCGTCGAGCGGCTGGAGCGTGAACCCTGTTTCGTCTATCCGACCGTCGAGCGCGTGACGACCGCGTCGGGTGCGCTTTTCCACGACGCCTGACGCGGAGGCGAAGTCGTAAGGCCCCGTGATACGACCGCTGATCTTTTGGCATGATAGGCGGAAAGGAAGATTTTCAAGAGAACCTGTCCGAAGAGATTGGCTCTTACCGCTTGATCCGTGAACTCGGACGGGGCGGTATGGGCACCGTCTACGAGGCCGTTCACGTCGAAAGCGGGGCTCGGCTGGCGGTGAAGGTGTTCACTCTCGACCACGGCAACCGCGAATTTCTGCGCAAGCGTTTTCTTGCCGAGGCGCGGGTGCTGGCGAAGCTCGACCATCCGCGTCTCGTCAAGGTGCGCGAGCTGGCCTTTGAAGCCGAAGGAGAGAACCCTTATTTCGCGATGGACCTTGTGCTCAATCCGAAGGGACGGCCCGAAACGCTTGAGGACGTGCGCAAGGCTGGCGGCGTGACCGAGGCGCAGGCGCTCGGCTGGTATGAGGACTTGCGTCAGGCCCTCGCCTATATTCACGCGCAAGGCGTCGTGCATCGCGACGTGAAGCTCGAGAACGTTTTGATTGACGGCGAGTCGCGGGCCGTGCTGTCCGATTTCGGGGTCTCGCGCATTTTCGACGAGCGGACGCGCAGCGAACTGATGCTGACGACGACCTTTGTGACGGGCGAGAGCACCGGCACGAAGCCCGTCATGGGGACGTATTGGTATCTCGCCCCCGAACTCCGCCGCGGCGGTGACGCGACGCCGGCGAGCGACTGGTACGCGCTGGGAGTCTTGATGTATCGGCTCCTGACCGGCCTGTGGTACGAACCGAACACGAAGGCGTTTGACTTGCTGCTGCCGTTTTCCAAACCGTGTCAGGAGCTGGTGCGTCGCCTGCTGTCGGACGATCCCGCTCGTCGCGCTCCCGGCGAGGTGCGTGCGCCTCGGCCGCGGACTTCCCGGCGGGTGCTGACGGCGGCCGTCGCCGCGGCGGGACTTGTCGGGGCGATTGTCGGGTTCGGGCGGCTGACGGCGCCGCCCATGTCCGCTTCGGCCGAGTGGGGAAAGCCGCTGGCGCTGCATTATGACGAGGATGTCGACTTCGCCTTTTGCCCCTGTCCTGCCGGAACGAATGAGCTTTCGTCGGTTTCGCTTGCCGTGACGCGGCCGTACTGGCTGGGCGAAGCGCCGGTCACCTGGCGACAGTGGCGGACGTTGCGCGGCGGGAGCGGTGACGCGGATTGGCCGGGGCGCGAACAGGCGCCGGCGACCTATCTGACGCGGGCGGAGGCGGTAGCGTTTTGCGCGGACTTGACGCGGCGCTTTGCGGACGAGCTGCCGGACGGCTATGAGATACGGCTGCCGACGGTTGCGGAGTGGCGGCTCGCGTATCAGGTCGGACAGGCGGTCACGAACGAACCGGCGGGCGACACCTATGCCGTGCGCAAGGCACGGAGCGATCGCGGATGGTTCGGTCAGGGTCCCAACGGCATGTGGGAGACTTCCAGCATGAAGCGCTATTTCGAGGATCGGAATCAGAAGGTCCAGCTGGTGGCCGAGAACTGGCCGGAGTTTCCGCCGCGGCAGCTTGGCAGGAAGAACAGCAACTGGATTTGCGCCGCGTCGAAATCGGTGCCGGTGCCGGTCAAGCAGCATCCGGCGAACGAGCTTGGACTCTACGACATGCACGGCAATTGTTTTGAGATGTGCGCGGATTGCGTTTCGACGAACAACGTGCGCTATTTCGCGTCGGAATTCGGATTCCAGGTGCGGAACGCTTATCCGGGGCTGGGGCTTTCGCTGGCAGATCCGGTCGGCATGTCGGGTCCGATGCCGACGATGCTGGGGGCTTATTTTACGCCCGACTATCCTGGCGACGAGGTCTGGTCGACGTTCTTCGACCGGCTGCCGCATCTTGGTTTCCGCCTCTGCATCGGCCCCGCCGTAACTCGCGGCAACCCTTAATCCTTTATTGTTGCGCCACCGGGCGCGGAACAAAAGAAGGTGTAGGTCAAAGGTGTAGGTGGACAGTGGTTCGTTCAATTTCTAAAGTTGCAACCACCGCTGTACACCTACACCTAACCGCTACACCTTTTCTTAGGAAGTGGACAGTGGTTCGTTCAATTTCTAAAGTTGCAACCACCGCTGTACACCTACACCTAACCGCTACACCTTTTCTTAGGCAAGGTGTACAGTGGTTCGTTCAATTTCTAAAGTTGCAACCACCGCTGTACACCTACACCTAACCGCTACACCTTTTCTTAGAAAGGCCGCGAGACGCTGACGCAAAAAAGCTCTGTGCACCCAGCTTTTCAACCTTTCAACTTTTCTACTTCTATGGTATAATACTAACACCGAAAGGGATAACACTAACACCGAAAGGGATAACAAGATGAATAACGAACCGAATCAGAAGCCGGCGAATGAACTGACCGACAAGGAACTCGAAGGCGTCGTGGGCGGCTGTGGTGATGTCAGCTTAAAGTTTGACGTGAGCTACAAGTTGGACGCGAGCTACAAGGTGGACGCGATTGCGAAGGTGGAGGCGGCTATGATTGATGATGGGAAGGTTACTGCATGCTATGATTGATGATGGGAAGAATATATTTCCCAATTGCGAATAAATAGTCGGCGCGGGGAATTGCCGGATGAGGCATGGGGACAGACCCCGGAGGGGGCATGGTTTTTTGCCGCGTCGCCACCACCGTACCGTCGGCGTCTCGCGGCCTTCGGCTGTCTCGCTACGCTCGGCTGTTACGCTAAGAAGCTCTGTGCACTCAACTTTTCAACCTTTCAACTTTTCTACTTCTATGGTATAATACTAACATCGAAAGGGATAACACTAACACCGAAAGGGATGACAAGATGAATAACGAACCGAATCAGAAGCCGGCGAATGAACTGACCGACAAGGAACTCGAAGGCGTCGTGGGCGGCTGTGGTAATGTCAGCTACAAGTTGGACGCGATTGCGATTGCGGGGTCGATGATTACGATTGCTGATGGGAAGAAGATAGTTCTCGATTGCGAATAAATAGTCGGCGTGTGGAATTGCCGTGTCGGCTCGGCTCTTTGTCCCTGTCCTGCCGAAGCGAATGAACTCTCGCGTGTCGCGAATGCGACTTGCGTTCTACTTCATCTCCTTCATAACCCAAAATGTTCCCCGAAACCCCACAGACGCTGCTGAAGAAAATCGCCGATCTCGCCAATGGTGACGATGCGGCGGTTTGGCTTGAATTCGTCGAACTCTACACGCCGCCGCTGCGGCATTTTATCTATGCCGTCTCCGGGACGCTTTCTGAGTCCGAGGTCGAGGAGACCGTGCAGGACGTGTTTGTCCGGCTGACCGACGTTTTGCGTGCTGGCGGCATTGACCGCCGGAAGGGTCGGTTCCGCGATTATCTTGCGGCGACGACGCGGCGGTTGCTGATTGACCGCTTTCGGTCCGAGCGGGCGCGTCTCGCGTGCCTGGAGCGACAGCCGCAAGACGGGTATGGGCGTTCGACGCTGGCCGATGCCGATCCGGGCGAATTGGTTGACGCCGCGTGGAAGGTTGCCGCGCGAAGAGCGGCCATCGAGCATGTGCTGACGCAGACCGCGGTATCCGAGCAGTCGAAGCGCATTTACCGTGCGCTCGCGATCGAGCAGCGGGCAATGAAGGAAGTCGCAGAATCATTCGGCGTCAGCTACGACGTCGTGAAGCAAGTCAAGTCCCGTCTCGACCGCGCCGTAGAAGGGACGGAAGCAAACATGCGGATTTAAGCTGGCGAAACATCACCCAAATATTGGGGTTATAGTCGTTGGTGGTTGATGTCAGCAACATATTGTGGTAAGATATGGCCTGATGACTTCTTCTGATATGATTTCATTGATAACTCCAGCGGATGTGTTGGGTGCTTTGCGCGGATGACTCATGACTGAGCGTCAGCGGCTTCGGTGGACACAGGCGGAGCTGGAGCGTCTCGCGTGCGTGGGATCGGACGGCATGGGGGCGCTTGTTTATGAACCGGAGGATGAGCTGGCGGAGGAAGTTGCCGAGTGCGATCTGTCGGCACTTGCCCAATCGGCGATGGCGTTTGCCGCCGAGCAGGCTGATTGAAACCGAGGCCGGAACATTTTTCGCGACCAAGCGCTTTGACCGGACGAACGCCGGCGGGAGATTGCATTTTGCGTCCGCCGCCGGACTTCTTCACGCCGACTATCGTATGCCTGGGGACGAGTATTCGCTTTTGTTCAAGTTGACGGATGCGCTTCTTCATGACCACTCGGCCAAGGTGGAACTGTTCCACCGTGTGACGCTCAACGTGCTCGAACACAATCGCGACGATCATTTGAAGAACTTCGGTTTTCTGATGGACGCGCAAGGAAATTGGTCGCTTGCACCATTCTACGACTTTACCTACAGCGAAGGTCCCAACGGTTGGCAGACGCTGTCTGTCGCCGGTGCTGGCGAGAATCCGACGCAGTCAGATCTTGATCGTCTCACAAGGGAATCGGGTTGTGACTGCACCTATTGTGATTGTTCGATTGCTCAGATTGTTCGATTTGGTTTAGTTGGAGTTGGAGAGTGGTTCTTTCAACTTTTAAAAGTTGCAACAGCCGCTTAAAAGCTCCCCCTTGCGCGTGGGGTGGGAGCCGACTAATGAGGTGTAGGTCAGAGGTGTAGGTGGACAGTGGTTCTTTCAACTTTAAAAAGTTGCAACAGCCGCTTTTGAAAACCTTCCCTTTGCGCGTGGGGTGGGAGCCGACTAATGAGGTGTAGGTCAGAGGTGTAGGTGTACAGTGGTTCTTTCAACTTTTAAGAGTTGCAACAGCCGCTTAGAAAAACCTCCCCCTTGCGCGTGGGGTGGGAGCCGACTGGCGCACGAGAGCACGATGACGGGTGCGACGTGATTTCGACCGCCGTCGTACAGGCGCGTGCCCCAGCACGCGCGTCGAAATCATGTCGCGGGGCCCGTCATCTGCGGATCGGGCGA
>JAZQPI010000044.1:0-7099 GCA_045628545.1 Kiritimatiellia bacterium | reverse complement strand
TTCTGTCGATGGGAAACATCTGAAGGTCGACTGCGGCTTCGGACTCGACCATTCGAAAATGCTCAGATGCACTTTTGCTCAGATGCTCAGATGCCGAGGTCGGTCAAAACCGCGCCAGCGGTATTGACTGACCGAGTACCTCTGTTCGCCAGGGCTTGAGGGCATCTGAGCAGGAATTGCTCAAATGCTCCGATGCCCCGACGCCCAAATGCTGTCGCGAAGCGACTGGTTTCGAGCATTCTCGGCAACGCCGTCAAAGGCCTGAACGGTCGCGACGGGGTGGGGGCCCGTCGACAGAAAGGGAATCTGCCCAAAGCCGCAATCTCCTTTGATGCGGAATCATCGGCAAAGCCAGGCGACTGCGGCTTTTGGCACGTCCATCCGATAAAGGCCCGGATGCTCTGTCGCCCAGATGCCCGACTACGTTAATCCCTTCAAGCCACTTGCTTTATTCGTGAATTTCGTGTATAATACACACATCTTTCACATACATAATGGGTATTTACAATGGCAAACATGACAATTTCACTGGACAACTCCACCAAAGAGCGTTTCACGCGCTTTTGCGATGATGTCGGTCTTTCCGCTTCGTCAGTAATCAACGTGTATATCAAAACCGTTGTCCGCGAAAACCGCATCCCCTTCACAATCTCAGCCGATCCGCGTCCCAACGCGGAATCCATTGCCGAACTCGAGTCGGACATCGCAACCTCCCGTCGTGAATTCGCCGATGGCAAAGGCATCCCCACAGATGTCGTATTTGATCGTCTCCACAAGAAACTCTTGGCCATGAAGTCAACGAAGGTCGGCGTATGATTCCCGTCAAAGTGCAATTCTCGTTGCCCCCCGGCGTATTCATCTTCAGAGCCACACCTTTCATCCCATTTCGATATCGCATTTAAGGTCAATCATTCTAAAGCCGCCTCAATGGCAATGTCATCATTCAAGAACACGACATTCATTCCATTAATGCGCAGCATCGTGCTGCCGCTCACGCTCATCCCCGCCAACTTGCCGGCGACTTTAACCTTGCCGTCCGTTCCGACGGTGAATGACAGCGGAGGTTTCGCATTGAAACCGAACGGTCTCAAAACGCACGTCAAACAGGACAGCACATATTCGCCTTCATACTCTTCGACCAACACTCCCATCTTGCCAATCCCAGCAAGCCTCGCAGCGACAGCATGCGCCGCGTCGTTCTCATAGACCTTGCCGGCTTTGCGCTCTTCAACTGCGTCAGACGGATTGTTCCGTCCCCAAGCAGCTCGTAATCGAACACCGGTGACGGCGAACCAGCCTTCACGAACAATGGTGACAAACCGCAAAGAGCCGTCAAAAGAAACTTGTTTGCGCACATTCTAAAAGTAACTTTTCTCATTTTACAACAACCTTACTGTGAAATCGTCAGCGATCCTTCGAAAACGAACCCACGCGGTCAAGCCACGCACGTTCGAACTCCGCGGCGGCGGCCGGAAGATCGCGCTGTTCGTCCGTCGCCTTCCAGAGCGCTTCGAGCCGCGGCAGATAAAAGCCGTCCACCAGACCGTGCCAGACCCGCGCCGAATAGTCCTCCAGCGGCGGACCCCAGCAGGTGACGAGCCGCGCGGCGTTCTTCCGATACGCCGCCGCCAGCGCCGCGTCCCCTTCCGCCGCCCGCTGCGCGAACCCGAGCCAGCGGTCGAGACGGTGGAGCGGATGCTTCGCCAGCAGCGCGTCGACCGTGCGCAGCTTCTCCCGCACTTCGTCACGCAGCTTCCGGCTGGCCTCGCGGTCGCCGGCGGCAAAGGCCGCGCGTTCGCGCCGCAGCAGGAGGTCCGCCTCGCGGCCAGCGTACAGCGCCCGCACTTCGGCAAGGTCGGCGGCGAAAAGCGGCGAATCCTTAAGTTCCGGCGCCATCGCCTCCAGCGCCGCAACCGCGTCGCGCCAGGCCTGCAATTCGGCCTCGTCCGGATTGACCGGATAGACATAGGCGTTGTCTTCGCGCCCCGGCACATACTGCCAGTCATAGCGCGGATGGTCGCGGAAGCTCGCGTAGGGGCCGCGCAAGAGAGCCTCCCAGTAGGCCCGCGCCTGCGGCAGCCTCCGCCCCCAGCGGGCCGCAGAATAAGTCTCCAGCCAGGAGAGCGGATCGACCGGCCGGTCGCGCCAGGCGGCAGAGGTTTCCAGTTCGTAGATCACCTCGTTGTTCTCTATGCCCTCCGGAGCCATGCCGTAGACGAAAAGCTTGCCGCGGTTCGGCGAGGCGAGGGCCTTGAGATGCGCGTTCGCGTACCACGCCACCTTGCCCGTGAAGTCGACGTCGCCGCCCATGTTCGGAATTGTCGACCAGGCCCAGCGCTTGCCGAAGAAGCCCTGGAATTTGTCCCAGTTCATCGTCGGGAAAGCTCCGGTCAGGAACTCGATGTAGTCGACCGAAAGGTCCAGCACCAGCGCCCGGTCGTCGGGCACGCACCCCAGCAAAGCGCCGAGCGTCTTCGGATTCCAGAAGTCGCGCGCGGCGTAGAAGATCCAGCCCTGCATCACCCAGGTCGCGTCCGGCGAAGCGTCGCGGATCGCGCCGTAGACATTCTCGCCGCAGGCGGCCAGGCCTGCGAGCGTCTCCGCCTCGGTCTTCCAGGGCATCTTCATTTCGTTGAAACTGTCCGAGAGGTAGTAGTCGAAGGTGCCGAACTCCTTCTCCCACTCCTCGACATACTGCCGGCCGATTTCCCGGAAGGCGGCGTGGCTCGGCGCGAGCAGTCCGTTGCTCCAGGGCGAATTATCGCCCATCCAGTGCATCTCCAGAAGCGGCAGGTCGGGACGAACGCGACGGACCGTCTGCGGCAGGAAGCCGGCGAAGGCGGGAGCGATCGGCGTCATCCCCAGTTCGCGCATCCGGTCGAGGACGCGGTGCTGCAGGCGGACCGCCCGTTCGCGCCAGGCCTTCGGCTGCTTGTCGGGGCAGCGCGTGAGGTTGCCCATCCGAAACCACGGCATGTGCGCGGGACCGGCAAGATAGTCGTCGATCTCGGCGTCCGTGAGACCCAGTTTGCGCCACACCCGTTCGGCCACGGCTTCCGCGGCAATTTCAAGCAGCGGCATGTCGACGCCGTGGAGGGCCATCCAGTCGATCTCCTCCATCCAGCGCGCCTCGTCCCAGTACGGCATCGTGTAACCGTAAGTGACGACATTGAAGTATTCGCGGTGGGCG
This sequence comes from Kiritimatiellia bacterium, assembly GCA_045628545.1. Lineage (GTDB taxonomy): Bacteria > Verrucomicrobiota > Kiritimatiellia > RFP12 > UBA1067 > UBA1067. Next base: position 3,909 of record JAZQPI010000044.1, on the reverse strand, counting down.
TAAGGCGAGACGCGCCGCACAGGCGCGGACGGCGCAAAGGCGCCCTTCGCGTCAAAGCGACGGCCCGACCAGCTGCAGATTCCAGCGCCTTTCTCCAGCGCGTTCGCGTAAAATCCGCGGCAGATCGCGACTGCCGAAGAGCCGCGCACCGTGCGTCCGTTGTCCGAAACCTCGTAGACAGGCAGTCCGTCCGCGGAGGGAATCGTCTCCAGCGTCAGCGCGGACGCGACCTCGTCGCCGGCGAATCTGGCGATGACCCGGCGAGCCGCGGCCGCAGCCGCGCCCTCGTACATCTCGAAGCGCAATTCGCCTCCGCGCATCAAATCGGCGTAGTCCAGCATGCAGCCCTCGACGCGGCGGCCGTCGCGACAGACATTGCGGACATACTTGTTCGCGCGCGAAAAGCCGTCGGCGAGAATCCGCAACGTCTTGCCGCCCGGCAGCTTCAGCGTAGCGGACGCGACCTGAGGAGCCCCGATGACGAATGCGCCGCCGCAGGGGTCGAACGGATAGAATCCAAGCGCCGAAAAGACATACCAGGCGCTCATCTGTCCGCAGTCGTCATTACCGCAGACACCGTCCGGCGTCGGCGCATAAAGACGATCGAAGACTTCGCGGACGAGTTCCGCAGCGCGTTCGCCGCGGCCGAGCTGCGGCAGAAAATAGATGAGGTGATGGCTCGGCTCATTGCCGTGAGCGTAGCGTCCGATCGCGCCAGTCACGAACCGGTGCGCGCCGAGGCGTCCCGCCGGATCGAACAGCGCCTCCAGCCGCCGAGCCGCGCGTTCGCGCCCGCCGAGAAGTCCGATAAGCGTGTCCACCTCGTGCTGCACGTGCCAGGTGTACTGCAGCGCGTTCGCCTCGGTGTAGTCGTTGGCGACCGTCTGATCGACGCCGAGCGATTCGGGATCGAATGGCTCGCGCCACGCGCCCTTGGAATCGCGTCCGCGCACGTATCCGGTCGTCCGGTCGAAGACGTTCGTCCAGGCCCGCGAACGGTCGCGCAAATGCCGTGCCGACGCCGACGCACCCACGCCCTCGGCGAGCAGCGCCGCGCAATGGTCGTCGTAGCAGCCTTCCATCAGCCGACTGACGCTTTCACCCTTGATGACGTCGGTCGGATACCAGCCGTATTTCTCCACGAGGTCCCAGCGGTCCTTGAAGCGGCCTTCGACATTCCGCAGCAGCGTGTTGGAAACGGACGTCCAGGCCGAACCCGCGTCAAAACCGCGGAAGCCCTTGAGATAGGCGTCGACGATCACAGGCACGGCGTGGGAGCCGATCATGCACTGGTTGTCGTTCGCGAACAGACCCCAGACTGGTAGATAGCCCTGCACGTGTCCCTGCTCGACGAGCGAATAGACAAAGTCGTCAACATATTCGGACGCGAGCACGGTGTAGAGCGGATGCGCGGCGCGGTAGGTGTCCCACAGCGAGAACGTCGAATAGACGCGGCGGCCAGGAGCGGCGACACGGATCTTTCCGTCGGCCCCGCGCCAGCGTCCGTCGACGTCGCTGTAGACCTGGGGCTGCTGGCAGGCGTGATAGAGCGCCGTCGCGAAATTCTGCCGCGTCTTCTCGTCCGCCTCGATCGTCGCGCGGCCGAGGAGTTCGCGCCAGGCCGCCTCGGCCTTCGCGCGGACGCGGTCAAAGTCCCAGTCTGGGATTTCCGCGGCGAGGTTGCGTCCCGCGCCTTCGGGGTCTGTCCCCGCGAGGGCGATCTTGACCTTCAGCGTCTCGCCGGTCTTCAGGTCAAAGTCCAGCACATAGCGCGGCGCCTTTTCCCAGTCGTGATAGGCCCAGTGGTCGGGCGGCAGCGGATTCTCCCGCCGCGCGATTTCTCGGCAGGCGGCCCAGGGTCGGTCCAGCTCCAGCCGGAAGGCGACCGTCCGCTTCGTCCAGGCCTGCACGTGCATGAGGCCCGTAAGCGTCCGCCGGTCGGCCGCCCACTTCACGTCCGCGAACTTGACGCGGTTGCACTCGTTCGACGGATCCCAGACGATGCCGTACTGCGGATCGACCAGCAGTCTGGCCCCTTTCGCGACGTCATGGTAGGCGAAGCGGTAGATCGCCGCGCGCTCCGTCGCCGTCGCCTCGGCCCGCACGGCGAAGTCGTCAAGCGTCACCGCGTAGTAGCCGGGACTCGCCGTCTCGCGGTCATGCGAAAAGCGGCTGCGCACGACGCCGCAGTCGAGGCTGCGGGGATCTTCGTTCGGCAGTTCGCCGGTGAACGGCTGGACGAGGAGGTCGCCGAGGTCGGGACAGCCGACGCCGTTCAGGTGCGACTGGGAGAAGCCGCGGATCGAGAGATTGGTGTAGCAGTAGCCGGAGACATGGTCCCAGGCGTCGCAATTGCCCGTGTCCGCCCCGGCCGAGACCATGCCGAACGGCACGCACGCGGCGGGGAAGCAATGTCCGTCGCCGACCGTACCCGTAAACGGACGCACCTCGCCGAGTTCCGCCGCCACGCCCGTTCCCGCCGCCAAAACTGCCGCCAGCAGCACCGTTTTCACCGTCGTCATCATAATTTTCCGTCCTCCTTAGTTTATTGCGCCACCGTCGCTGGAAGTGCCACCGTGGAGTTCGTACGCCAATCGTGGAATCCTATGGCGATACGACCTGCCACCGCCTTCCGCACCGATGCATTCCAGGCGGCCCGTTCACCGTCCGGATGCGTAATGAAGTCAGCCTCAACCAAGCAACTCGGTATCTCGGGGTTGCGGGTGACCGCGAAGTTGGCCCGCATGGATTCGCAGCCGAGCTGATTGGCGATCGCCACTGCCAATGCGTCGCCGAGCGGATTCCAGGCGTAGACGCTGCGGTAGCGGACCTGCTTCGGATCCATCCCGGCACCAGGTGCGTTGTGATGAATCGAGATAAAGGCGTCCGCATCGTGCATGACGCCGACGGCCGGACGCTCGTAAAGGCCGACCGTCCTGTCGTCAGACCGAGTCATCACCACGCGGTAGCCGAGATTAGTCAGCGCAGAGGCAACATCATCCGCCAACATCAGATTGACCTCCTTCTCGGCCTTCCCGGAGCAGGAGTATGCTCCAGCGTCCTTTCCGCCATGGCCCGCATCCACCACCACGACGACGTTCGACGCTGGCTTGCCGTGCGGATGCGGCAACGGGACATCACCGACATAGTCCAGCTTCGGCCAGACGGTTGCCGATGCGGCCAGCAGAATGCCGGTTGCAAACACGCTCATCGACTCACTTCCGCTTCCATTCTCCGGCATCGGTCTCGTACCAAGCCCCCGCTGGCAGCCGCTCGCGGATCTGCGCAGCCCGACGGCGTTCGACGGCCTCGACCGACGAACTGCTGTTCTTCGCGACATCAGCAAAGCGTCTGCGACGGCGCACGTTCTCCTCGTCAACGGCGGCACGGTCCTCCTCGGTCGCGCCCTCGCGGGCCTGATACAGGGCCAATGCGGTCAGGCCGACGACACCGCGCTCCATCCGCTCGCGCATCTTACGGTAACTGCCGCAGGAAGCTCCCTGTCCTTCGTCGGCAAAGGCCTTGTCCAGTTCGCGGTCAACTTTGAGGTTCACATCCATCGTGATGTGGATGGGTTTGATCTCGCTCTCGGTCTTTACACTGATGCAGCCGGCGAAAGCCAGCGACAGCATCGCCAGCGAGACAACCGTCCTGCGGCGGAATGCAATTGTCATATGCGCTAAACTCCTTTCTAAGTACAGATCACTTGTCGTCACTATCAATAGTATACCATTTATCACCCCTAACACGCCACCATATGGTCGACGCCCAGGGCTGACCAATTTGAAAACAGGCCCATCCCCTGAATGGCGTTGGACCGCAACGGGCGGAACGCCTCTTCCCCAAGTGTGCAAGTGTGTAAGTGTGCAAACGGGCAATGTGCGGTGGTGAGTGGTGAGTACCAGTGTT
>JAZQPI010000043.1:0-61091 GCA_045628545.1 Kiritimatiellia bacterium | reverse complement strand
CTCAGGGCGACTTATTCGGAGGAAATCTCCAAGCACCCAGAGTTGACCTGGAACCTTAAGAACGGAACGCACCCCCTGCGGTGGATGGAGGTTCTCGGCGTTCTTCCTGTTCGTCAGGATGGCAAACAAAAATACACTGTTTTCGTCAAGCACGAGCTTGAGCGGGCACTCAACGAGAAAGGTTGGGTCGCGGATTCGGTTGAGGCGAAAGAACCAGAAGGTAGTGACGGCGAAGACGAGAGCGAGCCGCGTTATTCTTTGTTGAGCGTAGCCGTGTTCATGCTTCAAGTGTTGAACCAGAAATTCGACTTCATCATTTCCCAGCTCGGCGGAAAGTTCGTGCTCGACGAAAGCAAACTGCTCAGGATCGACAGTTCGGAAGACGAGGGCGTTCAAAATAAGCCGGAGGCGTGACGATCATGGCGACCGAAAAAAAGAAGGACAAGCGCGGAAGTCGGGCGACGCTGTTGAAGCGGAACGCCACGATCGCCGGGATGACGGTGCCGGAGTACAAGAAGTGGCTCGATACCGAGCGGCTGCGGAAGTGGACGAAGAAGGCGCGGCAGGATCCGGCGTACCGGGCGAAGTGCGCGGAACGTCAGCGGGCGCGGCAGCAGCGGCTCGTCGCCGACGCGGAGTTCGGGCGGATGGCGCGCGCGTTTGTCGGGAATTTCGCGCGGATGCTCGGGGAATGGGCGAATCTCAAGAACTTCGCCATAAATGGCGAAGCGCAGAACGCGAAGAAGGAGGCGGTATGAACGAGCTGATGTTCACGGGTTTGCAGATGGTCGGATGCGCGGTGATGTGTCTCGCCGCGGGGATCGGGATCGGAGCGGTCGGGCTTCGGCTGATCGACCTGATGATGCAACAGATGACAAATTGAGAAGGTCCCTGGGTGGTAATCAGATTTCGGATAGGCCGAGCGCAGCTCGGCAAATCTGGAGTAAAAGAAAGCAAAAGGAGATAAGAAGATGAAGTACATCAGGTTGAATGCAGTCGATGCCGAACCGATGAAGTTCGGCGAGTTCAAGGAGAAGTTCCCGAAGTCGGGCGGCGCCAACGTCGAGCGTAGCGCGGAGGACGAAGGATATGTCATCGTCTATCGGAAGAACGAGCCGAATGAGTATGTCTCGTGGTGCCCGAAGGCCGAGTTCGAGGCGGTGAGCCGTCCGGTCGACGGCATGACCTTCGGCGAGGCGATTGAACTGATGAAGCGAGGCAAGAAGGTCGCTCGCTCCGGCTGGAACGGCAAGGGCATGTGGCTCTCTGTTCCACTCACGAGTGGTCCGGCAGAGATTCCGTACTATAACGTTTGGGGTAAGCACAATGGAGAATACGCCCATCAGAACGGCGGAACTGTGAAGGTGATGCCGTACGTTACAATGAAGACGGCTGACGGAAGCCTCGTCATGGGCTGGCTCGCATCACAGACCGACATGCTGGCAGAAGATTGGGTGGAGGTTTTCGATCTGAATGTCCCTGGGTGTGACGGCGGATGTCCGGCGTAATCTAATGCGCCGAGGGGTGTAAAAGCCCCTCGGCATCAAACAAGGAGACCAAAAAATGAAATACGAAGAAGTAAAAAAGAAGATTGAAGAAGAATCGACTCTTCCGCCTGGAAAAAGGTCGCAAAATGTTCCGTGCGCGTATTGTGTTCGAGGGGGAAACGGCGACAAGTCGTGTTCGTGCGGTTTCGCCCAAAAGCGGTATAGCAAGTATTTCGGTTGCTTTGCCGGAGGGCTTCTCGATAAAGATCCGACAGGGGGCCGCAAATGATAAATAGCATCAAACTCACCCGCAAGGGCTGGACGGCGCACCTGGCGCTCGTGCAGAAGGTCCTCGAACTTGCCGAGGACATCTACGGGGTCCCGACCGAACAGGCGAGGTTTGTCCGCAAGGACTGCGAAGAGGAACGCCGCGTCAAGATCGCCAAAGGATTCACCAGGCTGCAGGAGCTGATCTGGGAGACCGGGGCCGTCTCGGAGCGGATCTGGAAGGAGTCGCAGAAGGGCGTCTCGAAGGATCCGGACTTCGACAGCTACGAGCATGACGAGTTCGACGACCGTCTCGCCGCGGCGTTAAAACGCTTCCGGGACAAGGCGAAGGAACTCTCGGATCTCGCCCGGTCGCTCTACGACCCGGCCGCGCCGGAGGTCGTCGAGCCGGAAGTCATGTACCCCGGCGCGGACGCGGGGGCGCAGAACGGTCCGAAGGAGGACCCGAGCCAGCTCAGGCTGCCGCTCAGGAGACCGCCGACGGTCGATCCGTCGAGGCTGCTGCCGGACTGGAAGAGCCTGGCCGCGAACGACGACACGACGAAGGAAGGGGGAGAGGGCGATGAGTGAGGACGTGACGATTCGACTCAAGCGGCTCAACGCCGAGCGCACGATGGCCTCCGAACTGATCGCGGCCGTCGGACAGTTCCTCGTCAAGGCGGAAAACGCGAACTGCCCGAAGCTCAAGGCGAAGTGCGACGAACTCATCACGACGGGACTCGCGATGGTCTCGCACCACACGGCGCAGATCGCCTCGGTCCGCGCGCAGCTTCCGGACGAACGCGAGACGGAGGCCGAGCGGAACGCGGCGCGGGCAAGGGTGGCGAGGTGGCGGAAATGAACGAGATACAAAAAAGGGGCCGGGAAATGCTCGGGGGCATGTACCTGACAAACGCGGGACTCTCCGACGAGCAGACAGACCGCCTCGTAAAGATCGGCTACTTTGAAGCGCCGGCGAGCAAGGGACACCACCTTGCCGTTCCGCGGGGGCTCTATACGCACTCGGTCAACGTCACGCACCGTCTCCTGAAGCTGACGGACGCGATGGAGATCGACTGGTCGCGAGAGGAGTCGCCGTATCTCGTCGGCATGCTGCACGACCTCGTGAAGACGAGGTGCTACCGCGTCAAGAATGACGCGGCTCAGGACGGAAAGACAGAATACGAGTACATCCAGCCGGCTTATCCCGGGCACGGCGTCGCGAGCGCACTGATCGCGGCGGAGCTCGGGATTCAGCTCAACGAGGACGAGAGGGCGGCCATCGTCTATCACATGGGCCTCTACGGCGTCGGCAAGGAATACACCGACAAGGAGATCAACGAGGCGCTCAGAACGTTTCCGGGGCAGATCATCGCAACCCACAGCGCGGACTGGCTTGCGGCCCGCATCGACGAGTCGGGAGACTTCTCGGACAAGTGACAGGCAGGCGTCTTGAAAGAAAGGACAGAAAACATGAACAAGGTCAAACAGCCGCCGGCGGTCAAGCCGGAAGACATCGCAACAGTAAAACACGCCGGGAAGCGGACGTCGATCGAGGTCGCGACGAACCAGCTCCGGCCGGCGCCGTGGAATCCGAGGCCGCCGATCACGCCGGAAAGTGTCGCGGACATCGCGGCAAGCATCAAGTCGATCGGGCTCATCCAGCCCCTGATCGTGATGAAGGATCCGGACAAGCCATCCTTCCGAGGGCAGGACTTCTACCTCCTTATCGCAGGGCACCGGCGGCTCGCCGCATGGTCCGCCGCGAACATGAAGGGCAAGATCCGCTGCGAGCTCATCGACTGCGACATCGAGACAGCAAAGCGCATGACGACGATCGAGAACCTGCAGCGCAAGGACGTCGATCCGATCATGGAGGCCGACCTGATTGAAGGACTCATACAGGACGGTATGACGATCGAGGCGATTGCGGCCGAGACCGGACGCGGCGAGAAGTGGGTGTGGCGCCGGAAGCAACTCGGCAAGCTGACCGCCGGATGGAGGAAGCTGATCGAGAAGAACAAGGGCAAGTTTACGATCGACTGCCTCGAGAAGATCTCCCGCTATGACGAGAAGGTGCAGAATACAGTTCTCGAGGACTGCAAAGACCATTGGAAGCTCCACAGCAACGCGATAATGGAATGGGGCGATCTCCAAACTTACGTCAGCTCCGTCTCAATGGATCTCAGTGAGGCGAAGTTCTGTACGGGGGATTGTGAGCGCTGCACAATGAACACGGCGACGACTCCAATGCTCTTCGATGACCCGACCGACAAGAAGGGAAAGGTCCTTGGAAAGTGTACGGACAAGTCGTGCTTTGAGAAGAAGCGCAAAGAATGGTTTGAGGCTGAAAAGGCGAAGCTCGAAAAGAAGTACGGCAAGCTCGCAACTTGCGAAGCGGCCTATTCCATAGCAACGGACTACTCGGGAAAGAAGAGTAAGGTCTTTACGATACCGGTCATCGAAAAAAACAAGTATTCGGGTGATCGCATTGTATGGATCAAATCCTTTAAGGATAAAACTTCTGGAGAGAAAACGAAAGAAGAGGAGAAGGAGGCGAAGAAGGCGAAAAGGGATCTCAAGAAGGCACAAAAGGCACTCTCGGAATACTTCGCGCCGACGGACGATCCTATCACGGGAATAACAAAGGAAGCCAGGGAAACGATCGACACCGTTGTCTTCGGGATTACTCCTGGTGAAAACTTTTCCAGAAGTATGTCTATCGACCAAAGCGTTCTATGGAAAATACTTTGTCTTTCCAACGTCTTCGGCATGGACTTCTGGGATGATTCGGCTTCACTTGGAGAGTTTAGCGACAAGTTGCTTCAGGAAGATGTCGGCATTGTGAAGGTTGAAGAGTACGAGGCATGGAGAAAGTCGCTTTGTGAACGACTCTCCGAGGTTTCTACTGACGCATACAACTGCGATTATAAGATGGTTATGAAATACTTTGGGGATTACGTCAAAGATGATCTTCCGCCCGGAACGCTTGACGCGCTCGATGAAAAGGATCCCGAGAAGGCCGATGGCGACGGATCCGAGGCTGACGACGGCGAGATCCTGCAGGAGGCCGAAGACCTTTAACGATGAAGCAACGGTGCGAGACGTGTCCGACAATGTCCGACTGCAAGACCGCATTCGGCAAGTACTGGAACGACAAGAGTTCCGGCGGGACCGGGTGCAATCATCCGTTCGGCTATAGGCGCGTCTCCGCCGCGAATCAGCGGAACGGGTCCGGCGGCGGACGCCGCGGTCTGCCGGCGAGGCAGGCCGGACTGGGCCTCTAAGGCGGCGCCGGGCTGGACGGTCCGCCCGGCATGCAGCAACAGGGAGAATCGATGCAACTTACACGTGTACAGCCTATCCGATACGACGAGACGCAATACAGGGGGCTTGCGAAGGCCGCGCAGAAGTTCCGCGTAACCGGGCGGCAAAAGGCGCAGCGCGAGATCAACCGCCTGTTCCTGTCGTATTTCGGCCTTATAAACGATCCTGTCGCCGAGGCGACGATGCAGGGGATGATCCTGAGCCGGGAGAGGAAGCGAAATGCGACCTGACCTCTGGAACATCCTCGAGCCCGTCGAAGTGGATCCGCGCGTCAAGAGCTGGAAGGACGTGCTGCGGAATCTCGTCTTCCACGCCAACGACACGGGCGAGGCCTGGCCGAACATCGAGACGATCCGGCGGGAGGTCGGCTACAAGAGCCGCAAGGCCGTGATCGACGCCCTGGCCGGGCTCGAACTCCGCGGGCTGATCGGACGGGTCAGGGACAGCAAGGGGCGGGCGACGAAGGTGATTTACAGGATGACGTTTGACGCGCGGTCAGTCAACGCGTTATCAACAAGTGTTAACAACTCTTCTAATGGTGAAGTGAGTTCACCATTGTTATCAACATCGGCCGATAATGGTGAAGTGACTTCACCGTTAAACGGTGAAGTGAGTTCACCATTGACCAAGAATGGTGAAGTGACTTCACCATTTGTTGACAACTCCGCTAAAGAGGCCCGCGGCGAAGAAAACACAGGCCGCCAGAAGTTTGCGCCTTCGGCGCTCGATTATGCGAAAGGCGATTCCGCCGATACCGGCGTTGCAGCCCTGCCGGACAAGCGTAATGTCGACTACCTTGCGCTTTGTCGGAAGCCGGGCTGGAAGCCTAACGATCCGCAGCAGACGCCGCCCTGCGACTTTGAACAGGCCAAGCGAGCGGTTATAGCCTGCGCCTACCGCTCGCTGCTGTCGGCAGTGAAGGCGAAGGAGTTCTGGCATTACAACGCGATCCGCAAATGGAACGCGATCGACTGCGGAAGCACGGTCGCCGAGCTTGCGTTCGCGTTCAAGGAGCGATGGTTCAGGGATGACCCTGCCGCGTTCTGGAAGGAGCAATTGCGCCGCCGCCGGGCGGCCGCGAATCGCGTCCTGTCCTGAAAACGCCGTTTTTCGTAAGTAATCGTAAGTGAATGAAAGCGCGGGACGAAAACCGATATGAAGCAGCCGAATTTACAGGAATACACTTTCGCGATGAAGGTCGCGTACGGAACGCCGCAGCGCGACGCCTATCTCGAGGTCTTCGGCGGCGCCCCCAAGACGCCGCGCGAGATCAACGCGGTCGACGCGAAGGCGTCTCGGCTCGCCGGGCGCGAGGACGTCGCGACGCTGATCCAGGACGAGCAGAGGCTCAAGGGCCAGCGGATCAGCGCGGAAGAGCGCAAGATGGCCGAAGAGATCCGGCAGAACCTCGGTCGGTCGGTGCTGGCCGCTCAAAGGTGCGGCGCGACGCTCAAGGGCGCCGTCATCAAGGGGACGGAGCTCTATCTCAAGTCGACTGGACAGTTCGCGCCGGAAGAGCACATCCTGACGAACGGCGGAACGGTTCCCGGCGCCTTCGTGCCGAAGGGCGTCGAAGGCATGAGCGAGGAAGATCTCAAGAAGATCGCCGGGATCGGCAAGGGCGAAGTGATCGACGCGGAGGCGACCGTCGTCAAGGACGGCAGAAGTGGAGGGGAGTGATGGGCGAGAAGGTCATGACGAAGGAAGCCGCTGCCGAAGTGGCGCAAGGCGCTCGGAGGAGATCGTGTAAATGATAACTCCTGAACAGGCAATGGCCGAGCTGCTGCGACGCAAGGCACAGACGGATCTTCTCGCCTTCATGTCCTATTGCTGGTGGATGCCGACGCCTCTCCGGATCGGACGGCACACGCTCGCAACTTGCGCACGGCTCACGAAGGCCGTCGACGACTATCTGCTGCACGGCAAGATGACGTACCTGCTGATAAACATGCCGTTTCGACACGGCAAGAGCGACATGGTCTCCCGTGCGCTTCCGGCTTATTTCCTCGGACGGTGCGCGGAGAAGCAGCCGAACGTCATCATGAGCGGGTACGGCGCTTCGCTGATCGAGGGCTTCTCCTCGAAGGTGCAGGAGATCGTGCGGTCGGAAGCGTATCGGAGGGTCTTTCCGAAGACTGCGATCACCGGCAAGACGGCGGCGGCAGAGTGGGCGGTGAAGGATTCGCAGTCCACGGTTTACGCGATGGGCCTCGGCGGCGCGATCACCGGCAAGGGCGCGAACCTGATCGTCGTCGACGACTACTGCAAGAACCGCGAGGAGGCGGAGTCGAAGGCGATCCGCGACAAGATGTGGAACAGCTTCAAGGACGACCTCTCGACGCGGTTCAACGCCGGCGGCGGCATCATGGTGGTCTGCGCTACGCGGTGGCACGGCGACGACATATCCGGACGGATCCGCGAGCGCATGCGCGAGGAGCCGGACTACCCGCGGTACGAGGAGCTCGTCTTCCCGGCGAAGAAGGAGCCGGGCGACGGGGATCCGAACGGATGGGACATCCTCTTCCCGGAGCTCTATGACGAGAAGTGGTATCGGACGCAGAGGACGCAGCTCGGCCCCTATTCGGCCGCGGCCCTCCTGGACTGCAGCCCGGTGACGAACGAGACGGCCGCGTTCAAGCAGGAGTGGATCGCCGAGTGCGTCTACGACAGGCGTCCGAACCGTGACACGATGAACGTGTACATTCTCGTCGACGGCGCGAACTCGAAACGAAAGGACTCGGACTTCACGACGATGTGGGTGATCGGACTTGGGGCCGACCAGAACTACTATCTGCTCGACCTCGTGCACGACCACCTCGACCTGAACGAGCGGACGAAGGAGATCATCCGTCTGCATCGGAAGTGGCGGCCTATCTCCGTCTTCTGGGAGCAGGTCGGCTGCATGAGCGACGTCGCGCACATCAAGTACGTGCAGAACCACACGGAGAACTACCGTTTTCCGATCGTCGCCGTCTCTCGCGGGCCGAAGGACAACAAGCGGACGAGGATCCTCAATCTCCAGGCGCCGTTCTCGCAGCGCCGGATATGGCTCCCGAAGTACGGGGAGATACTCCGGCACGGATCCGACGGACGGATCCACGACCTCGTGAAAGACTTCGTCGACGACGAATACCTGGCATATCCCAACTCCAAGCACGACGACATGCTCGATCCGCTCGCGGACATCCTCGACAAGGCCGTCGCCGACCAGATGAGCTGGCCGGAGACTAACGAATCGCAGGATGACGACGACTACGATCCGGACGATGAAATGTTCTCCAGATAGGGGGGTGTACAAAACCTGTCAAGCAAAAAGTGAAAAAAGTTGTCTACACTGCGTTTCACCCCGATAAAATAAGGGTGAAACGCAGATTTTTTCTTCACGGACGCTGTTCGGCCAAACCTTCTATTCCTTCTATGCCTTCGTTTGAGTGGCCTGTTTCAGACCATGTGATATACTCTTAGCGCACGCGGGATGCCAGAGCACGGTGCTCTTGGCCGAAGCGGAACGGGAGAGAGCGAACATGGGCGGCGCGATCGAAGATGCGTGGGACAGCGTGACCGGATGGGCTGAAGACACGTTCAACTGGAAGAATTACGAGCGTGATCCAGTCGGCGCAATTACGGGTGCCGTCGTCGGAGCTCCTCTTGGTCCTCTTGGAATGGCTGCTGGCGCGGCGGTCGGAAGGTCCGTTGGGCACGAAGTGAAGAATTGGTGGGGCGACATCGGTGGCGCAAAAGCATGGGAAAACCTCGGAGACTCCATAACCGGAATGTTTGATTCCGGGTCATACGACCTGTCGTCGTCCGGTGCTTCGTCTGCAGCCGGAGCTGGCGGTGGCGCGTGCGCGAAGGCGCCGGACGAGACCGGCGTACCGGCGGTAGCGCGGTCGATTTCGGCTGACGCGGAGAATGCGGTGGCGGCGCAGGGCACGGCGCGGAAACGCGCCCGCGGCATCATGCAGACTTACACGAGGTACGACTCTTCCGGGGAGACGGGGGGCAAGTCGAAGCTCGGCGAGTGACGGGGGCTGGACCATGGCGATCGACTACCAGAAGATCAGAAAGCACGTCTTCGCCCGCGCGGAGAAGATGTTCGAGGCGTTCGACCGGCGCAAGGACATCCTTCTCGAGGTCGCCCGCGAATGGTACCCTCTCGGAGTTCCTGGCCTCGAGCTCGGGGTGGAGCAGATCGCCGACGGCTGGAAGTTCGACGACGAGCACCGCATGCTGACCACGCTGCCCCTGCAGCTTCTCAGGAAGTCGGCGAGTGGATTCCTCTCGAACATGATGAGCCCTGCGAGGCCCTGGTTCGACTTCCAGCTCGCGGGCGGGTCCGACGCGGATCACGACCAGCTTCTCGCGCTCGCCAACTTCAAGAACCAGACGCAGACGGCGTTTCAGCGGTCGAACGCCTACGTCCAGGGCTACAAATTGTTCGAGCATCTTCTCTGGGCGGGGTTCGGCTGCATGATCGTCTCCGAAACCGAGGACGGCGGAGTCAGCTGCCAGACGCTGCGCATAGGGACCTACGCGCTCGACATCGACGATTCGACGGGGCGCGTCAACCGCGTCGCCAGAAGGTTCGCCTGGACCGCCGACAAGATCCTGCAGGTGTTCACGCCGGAATGGACTCCGGACTACGTCAAGGAAATGGCGAAGCGGGGGGATGCGAAGCGCGTCGAGATATGGAATCTCATCGAACCCAACCCGCAGGGGTTCAGCCGCAATTTCGACCCGATCGAAAAGGACGGCGGCGACATTTTCGACGAGTCGCTCGCCTATCGCAGCGTCTACCTGCTCAAGGGCGCGGGGACAGCTGGCGGAGCGGACGCGGACAAGTGCGGCATTCTCCGGCTCACGGGCTTCCGGCACAATCCGATCATCGCCCCGCGCCTCGACTACGAGCAGGGCGACGTGTACGGCGTCGGGCGTTGCATGGACGGGAACTATCAGGCGAAGGGGGCGCAGACGTTCAAGGGCGACGAGCTCCGCATCGAGGGCATCCGCGCGCAGCAGCCGGTAGTCGCCACCCCCGACCTGAAGAACAAGATCCAGCTTGGGCGGAAGGGCATTACGATCGTCAAGGCCGGGGAACAGGCGAAGGACCGCGTCGTGCCCGTGTTCTCCAATCTTCCGGACTCGAGCGACGCGCGGCAGAATTACGCCGAGACGAAGGCGGAGCTTGAGTCACTCCTGTTCGTCGACGCCTTCGCCGTCATCGACGCGCAGAAGAACAACCCCGGCGTGAAGACGGCCACGGAGATCGAGTACCTTAAGACCGAAAACCTCGGCAAGCTCGGCGCGATCTACATCAACCTCAGCGGAGAAATGTTCGATCCGCTCGTCAAGACGCTGGCAAGCTACGCCTACGACGGGCCGGGAGTCAGCGAGAACGACAAGAGGATCCTGCAGGAGTCCGGGGTCCTGAACGGTTTCGAAGTCGAATACGTCTCGCAGATCGCGCTCGCCCAGAAGGCGGGGGCGCTTTCGTCCGTCCAGCAGTACATCCAGTTCTGCGGCAACCTCGCCGCGATGAAGCCGAACGCGGTCGACAATCCGATCGACAACCTCGACACCGACAGGACGCTGCGCATGGTCGGCCGCATGCTGAACGTGCCTGAAGACGTCAACAAGGACGAGAAGGAGATCGAGAAGAGCCGCGCGGCCCTGGCCGAGCAGATCGCGAGCCAGCAGCGGGCGGCGCAGGAGGCGCAGTTCGTCGAGGCTGCGAAGAGCATCGGAGCAATCCCCGTCGACAAGGCGCACGTCGGAGGAATGATAGCGGAGGGGTTGAAGTGATGGAAACGGAGAAGAAGAGACGCTACGACTCGCTCTTCGGACGAGGATCAGATTCCACGCGGCTCCCGAAGGAGCGCCGCCTCCACCTCGAGCGCATGCGCGACCGGGCCGACCGTCTACTTGAGAACAAGGATTTCGTCGAGTTCCTGACGGAGCTTGAACTTGACTTCGGCGGACTCAATTACGGGACGGAAGAAGTCGATGTCTTCACGCAGGGACGATTGAGCTTCTTCAACGACCTCAAGAGCCGACTCTACATCAGCGAGAAGGCTCCGAAGGTCTTTGCCGAAATGACCCGTCGCTTCGTTCAGCCGATGAGCGATGACTTCCAGGAGCTTTTGTCAGAAGAGACAAAGAAAGGAGACCAAGATGAATAAGTTGATGTTTGCGCCGTTTGGCGTGTTGCGTTATATGGACGCTGCCGGTGAAGGCGGTGGTGGCGGAGCGCCGAGCGATCCGCCCGCCGATCCGAAAGACCCTCCGGCCGATCCGAAGGACCCGCCCGCTGATCCGAATGACCCTCCGGCTGCCCCGAAGGACCCTCCGGCTGACCCGAAGGACCCGCCCGCTGATCCGAATGACCCTCCGGCCGATCCGAAGGATCCTCCGAAAGATCCCGAAGACCCTATCTCTGCACTTGCGCAGAAGGTGAAGGATCCGCCCGCTGATCCGAAAGACCCTCCGGCCGATCCGAAGGACCCTCCGGCAGAGGTCAATGACGAAGACTTTGTCAAGATGGTCGTCGCCGACGAGGAGACCAAGAAGTTCGCCGAGAAGTCTGGAGCCAAGGGCTTTGAGATTTCCGCCGAAGTGACGAAGAAGATGCTGCCCGCGTTTCGCGCGGCGGGCGTGACTCCCGAACAGGCGTCGAAGCTCTCGAACGCCTACGCCCGCGAGCAGATCTCGCAGATCGCCGCATACAGGCAGCAGAGGGTCGAGAACATCAAGCAGATGAACCAGGAGGCGTTCAAGGCCTTCCCGAACGAATCCGACTGGAAGGCGATCGCCAGGGCCCGCGACCGCTTCTTCAAGCCTGCCGGCAAGGACGGCAAAGGCGGAACGATGCTGCACACGATTGCGACTTCAGAGCTCGGGAGCGACCTCGAGTTTCTCGCGCTTCTCAAGTTCGTCGGCGACAGGCTCGGGACCGACACGACGCCGACGGCCGGCGGCGCCGGCGCCGGCCATCCGAAGGTCAGCATGGCGAAGGCGCTCGGCATTTCGTAAGGATTTCCGCCCAAGCAGGTGCTGGACGGGAGATAAAACCAAGAAAGGAAACACAAAAATGAATGAAATGGATCCGAAGGAAGGGATCTCCCTGAACGACCTGCGCGGTTCGTTCGAGGAGGGCTCCATCCAGCGCATCGTGGTCGACGAGATTCACAATCACGACGACCTCATCAGTGACGTCAAGTGGTATCCGTCAAACAAGACGGACCGCGACGAAGCGGAGGTCGTGATGTCGAAGCCCAAGGCGCATCATCACATGATGGGCGAGGGCAAGGTCGCGAGCGGCTTCTCGACGCAGATCAAGTCCGTGACCCCGTGCATGAGCTACGCGATGCTCGAGATTCTCGAGGAGCGCTACAAGAAGCACGTGCGCCGCGGAGACGGCGAGAAGTACCTGCAGACCCAGGTCAAGGCGCAGGTCGCGTCGCTCGCCGAGCTGATGACGATGGACATCCTCTACGGGAACCGCAAAAACGACCCGAAGGGCATGAACGGCCTCGCGACCATGTACAGCTCGATCGGGAACACCCTCGGCAGCGCGCTCGACTTCACGACCCGCACGATGGACGCGTTCCCGTCCGGACTCTCGAAAGAGGGGGCCACCAACACGTCGAACCTCCGCGACATCTTCGCGGTCACGTTCGGCGAGGACGCCGTCAAGCCGTTCTATCCGAAGGACGCCGCGAACATCGGCCTCGACTTCGGCGACAAGATGGAGCGCGTCCAGAAGACCGACCCCAAGAACGGCGGCGTCGTGTGGTATCTGCAGCGCGAGTTTAACTGGGAGGGCGGCGTCCACGTCGTGAATCCGACGAAGGCCGGCCGTCTCTGCAACTTCCCCATCGACAAGATGGCGTCGCAGAGCGGCTACGCCCAGGAGCTCCTGGCGAAGCTGATCCGCTTCACCGACCTCATCAAGGCCGGATCCGGCGAGAAGACGATCCTCTACATGGATCCGATGCTCTGGACGGAGATCAAGATCCTCCTCGCGACGGTCAAGTGGAACAACGCCTTCAAGGACGAGGACGTCGACACCACCCACAAGAAGATGCTCTTCGGCAAGGAGGTGCGTCTCAACGAGTCCCAGGCGTTCGCCCAGAAGCTCGTCGCCTAACCATCCGCCGAGAAGGGCCGTACGGATCCGTCCGTCGGCCCGGACCGGCAAAACGAGAAAGGTACATCAAAAATGAACAACACTGCTGTTGAAGATCTGTTTGTCCGCGAGGAGACGCTCAACAACGCCGTCTGCACCGTCAAGGGCGAGCGCAAGGCGAGCGAGCTCTCCAGCATCACCGGCGCAACCTCCGGCGACTGCTACAAGGTGACCGAGGGCGGGACCGTCGGCTCCGTCACGTTCGCCGCGGGTGACTTCGCGAAGGCGACTGTCGCCGGCTCTCCCGCCACGACCACGTGGTCGAAGGCGAGCGAGTCCGACATCAAGGGCTACATCGAGTCCGCCGACCGTGACTGGAAGCGCTGGGGCCGTGACGTCTCGAAGGACCTCGGGATCGCCGTGTGGCTGCACAACGCCGACAAGCTCGCGGCGGGCGCGCTCACGGTGAAGCTCGAGTCGTCCGCCGACAAGGCCGCGTGGAGCGTCATCGCGTCCGCGTCCGGATCCGTGTCCGGCACCGACCGCTGCGCCCGTCTGGCGTACTTCCTGCTGCCGCGTACCGGCATCAAGCAGTACGTCCGCGTCAAGGCGGAGGTGACGACGCAGTTCACGGACGGCACGAACGCGACGGCTCCGGTCGTCTCGATCGGCCTTGAGAACGACGGCGACAACGACATCGACCTGTCGATGGCGCAGCCGAAGATCGGATAAACCGTTCGGCCCTCTCCCGTCCCCGGATGCTGGGCGCCGATTCTGGCGGCCCGGTTCTTTCCGGGGGAGGGAGGCGGGGCGGACTTCAAAGGAGACCAAAACGATGAAGGCAGTTTGCATTTCCGCTTGCGAGGTCGATAGACTCGGCATCGTGACTCCGGGCGAGGAGGTCGAACTTCCGGACGCCTTGGCGAAGGACGGCCGGATAAACCAGCATTTCGTCATTGACCGGAAGTCGATCGCGGATCCCGAAGCGATGCTTCCGGACTACGAGAAGAGCGACGAGGATCGCCGGGAGGCGTTCAAGCGGTCTCTCCAGAACGAGACGGACTGGATGAAGGCGCTTGACGTCGTAATCGACTCCGGGCGCGAAGTCCCCGCGGAGATCCTGGAGAAGGGACGTCTGACCGACGGCGAGAGGATCTCCCGGCTGGTAGACCTCTGGATCGAGGACTTCGGCTACGTCTTCCCGACCGACATGAAGGGGTCGGAAGATGGCGATCCGAAAGGCAGGAAGAACAAGGGCCGGAGCGGGAACCGGAACAGGAATCTCGACGGCGACGGCCCGAAAGGGCCGAAGGGCGCTCCCGGAGATCGCGGGAAGCCGACGGAAGAAGCCGACCCCGGCGAAGGCGACGACACCGGGAACAAGGATGGCCGCACGGACGATCTCTTCGGCGGCGAGCAATAAGGAAACGAGGCGGAACGATGGCGGAGAAGCAGGTCACATTCTTGGTTGACGCGACTTCCGGGAGGATACTCCAGCGCGGAAGCATCTTTACCGGCGGCACGGTCGAGGTGGTCATTGACGGCTACACCGGCGTCGCGCCCGTCATCGTCGTTTTCCACCGTCGCGCGGGCGAGCTCAAGCCGGTCGCGCTGACGGAACTTGCGGAGGGCGGGACGAGGTTCCTTAATCTCAACACCGTCGCCGTCCGCGAGTGCTTCACGTGGAACAACAAGAACCGTCCCTGCGCGACGGCGGTCTGCGACGCTTATCTCGTTGACGGCAGCGGCTCGGAGATCGTCGATCTCGAAGAGGCGGCCGCCCTCGTCGTCGGCAATCCGAATGTGATAGCGCATGGGCAGGTGACGATCGGATGGTCGCCGATCACGTTTGAGTCGGACGGCAGGGCCGTAACGATGAAAGGCCCGAAGGGAGATCCCGGCCCGAAGGGCGACACCGGCGCGAAGGGCGATCAGGGCGAGCAGGGGCCGCGCGGCGAGCGGGGGCAGAAGGGCGACACCGGCGCGAAGGGCGACAAGGGCGATCCGGGGCCGACCGGCGCGAAGGGAGAGCAGGGCCCGCGCGGCGAGCAGGGGCAGAAGGGCGAACAGGGTCCGCAGGGCGGGCAGGGCCCGAAAGGCGACCGGGGGCCGAAAGGCGATGACAGCGTCGTCGCTTACGCATCCGCCTCTCTTTTCCCGGCTGTCGGCAGATTAGGTTGCATCTACGTCGCTTCTGACACTGGCTCATTGTACCGATGGAACGGTGCGGCGTATGTCAAGCTGATCGTCAACGGGACGCTGACGGGGAGCGGATGGGCGCTTTATCCTGTAGAGTACGGCGGCGACGGCAAATGGCACAAGGTCGTTATCGCGAACGGGTCGCTCGCCTACGAAAGCGAGGGCTTCGACGCCCCTCCCGGCGAGGAATACGCCGCGCAGGCCGACCTCGACGCGGAGGTCCGCAGGGCGGTCGCGGCAGAGGCGCTAAAGGCGAATGACAACGCGGTGGTTAAACTGACTGGAGGCCAGACCGTCAATGGCAAGAAAACCTTCGGCAATGGCATCGGCCTGGGAGCTGCGGGCATCAGCGGCATTGGCGATGATTCGTACATCTATATCTCGGGGGCTTCATCCTCGAGCGCTTCGGCCGGCGGCGGCCGGATAACTCTCGCGGGACGAGACTATCCGGGGAGTGCACTGCCGGCTGGAGGCGTGCAGTTCAATGCGAGCGCCGGATCCGACGCGGAGATGACATCGTTAAGTATTGCGCCAGACGGCACCGTGAGTCTTAAGGGTCACCGAGGCTCCGTCCCGAAATTGGACGGCGCCGCTTTCGCGGCCGCGGGGATGCCTGGAACTATAGCAGAGTCGGCAATGGAGCTTCCTGCATCAGATGGGTACGCTGTTTTCGCAAACGGATCGACATCCGCCCCGTTCAACGGGTGGATATGTCTGTCGAAGAATGTCGGAAACATTGAAAGGGGCTACATAGCCTTGACGGTCTACTCCGCCTCCGGACATAATTTAATTAAAAGCAGGGTTGAAGGATTTCGTAATAATCCCTGCAACATCTTCGTGCCCATTGCAAAAGGATGTTCAGTCACCGTGTCCTACAATGCCGATGGAGAGACGAATTTGTTCCGATACGTCAAGGCTGCGGCCGAAGGGTGAATCAAGATGACAGTCTACTACGAGAGAAACGAAGACGGGACGGTCGGGCGCAACACCTGCGACGCGGAATACGCCGCGGAGCTTGGCCTCACGCTGACGACCGACCGCGAGATCGTCTACGGGTATGACGGCAGGCGCTATCTGAGCGGCGACGAGCCGCCGCGCCCCATGACTTACGCGGATTACGACAACGCGATGGAGGGGCATCTCGACGCGGAGAAGGCGGCGCGCGGCTACACCAAGCGCGAGCCGAGCGACTACGCCGGATCGTCCAATCCGCGCTGGGCGCAGGACGCCTTGGATTGGATCGCTCACCGAGACGCGGTGATGGCTTACGGACTTGAGGTCGAGAACAAGGCGAAGCGCGGAGAGCCCGTGCCGGACTTGGACGAGTTCAAGGCCGCGCTGCCGGTTATTTCGTGGACCTACGACCTGGAGGATTGAGAATGAAGTTCTTGCTGCAGTTAGCCTGTTGTCTTTTCGCGGCGTTCACCGCGTTTGCCGACATCGTGAAGATGACGCCGCTCGACACGTTCGTCGACGGCACCAACGCCGTCCTGGCGGAGGCGAACGCCTATACCGACGCGCACGGCGGCGGCGGCGTGAACACGAACGCGGTGCGAGACATCGCCCGCGAGGAGGTGGCTCCCGCCACGAACGCCGTCCTCTCGTCCGCGAGGCTGTACGCCGACGTCGCCGACGCGGTCGTCATCGCCGCGGCCGATCTCTACACCGACGCCGCCACGAACGCCGCCGTCGCCGCGTCCGCCCTCTACACCGACGCCGCGACCAACGGACTGCTCCGCGTCGAGAGCGACCCCACCGTCAGCCTTACCAACCGCACCCTCACCGTGCGCGGCGTAGCCATCGACATCCCCACCTCCGGCGGTGGCGGTGGCGACGCCTACTGCGTGAAGTCCAACTCGGTCGGCGAGGCCGAGGTCAAGGCGGTGAGGTTTACGGGCAACGCCGCGCAGATGGTTGCAGGAGGCGCTACGGTGCTCAATTACAATTCCGCGAATGGAAGCGGCGTGGCGTTTGGGGCGACGAATAGTGCTCCCCATTCTTTCGCGATTGGGGAAAAAGCATCATCGTCCGGTTCGCAATCTACGGCTATAGGGTCGTTCTCGACGGCCATTGGTGAAAGTAGCGTTGCGATTGGCAGCGGATCAGCGTCCAGCGGTAGGTTTTCCGTCGCGATTGGTGTCGATTCGATTGCTACGGAATACTCTGCTTTTGCGTTGGGCGACTTTGCGGAGGCAAAAGGATATTCGTCTTTTTCGCTTGGCGACCATGCTAAATCACTTGGCGACTCCTCTGTCGCGATTGGCCGAGACACTACCGCCAGCGGAAATTTCTCGTCTGCTGTTGGCAGAAACTCCAAGGCGTTAGGTTTGGCTTCAACTGCGCTCGGCTATTACACTGACGCCAGCAACGCTTATTCAACCGCTATCGGCTATAACGCCCACAGCCACGGTGACTACACCATCAATTTCGGCGGAACTGACGACCCTAATAGAATCTACTTCATGAACCGCACCCTCGCGGACATGATTGCATCTGGCTCCGGTGCCGTCCATTACACCGATGCGGCGTGGAGCGCGGTCAGTAACGCCGCCGCTTCCGTTGCGGCCAAGCAAGACCGCCTGCCGTACGAGACTAACGCCGTCCCCTACTCGGCCATAGCAGCCGCGCCGTGGTATGTCAACGGGGATGGTCAAAGCAGGTTTGGCGACGCGATATATTCACGTGGCATGTATAGTGCTGGCGACATAAATATACTCACTGGTTCGCTTGTGCTGGAGGACATGACGAGGCCGTTGTTCAGCGAAGGCGGATTGTCTGTTCTTGGCTTCACGTTTTACGGCGGAAACAGGGCATACTCGGAAGGCGATCTCAAGGTAGATGGCCCATACGACCCCGATACCGGGACGGAATCCCCCAATTACTACGTCGACATTCCGAAACGGTATAATGGAGGATTATACAGTTTTGTTTTGAACGACGACCTTGCGACTGCCGCGCAGAACTCGACCGCCTACACTGACGCGGTAGTCTCGTCCGTCACCTCCGCCGTCCCTGCGAGGCTCCCTGCCGCGACAATCGCCGCGTTCAACGCCACGCTTGCAACTAACGGAATCGCCGCGCTCTCCGCGTCAGCGACGCTCTATGACGCGCTTGACCGCCTCATGCTTCTTGCCTCGACTGCCGCGCCTGGCCCTGTGCCACCGCCGTCGATCATCGAGATCGTTGCGACTGGCATCGCCGACTACTATGAGATCGGCAGTGGCGACGACGTTAAGACTGTGCTGATTTACACCTCGTCTACTGGGGCTCTCGAGGTCGTGTCCGCACCCGCGGGAACTACAGCCGATCTCCTCGTTGTCGGCGGCGGCGCGGGCGGAACTGCTGGCTGGACCGCTCCGATCGGCGGCGGTGGAGGAGGCGGCGCGGTGTCCGCGCTCACCAATGTCACGCTTGCCACCGGCTCTTATCCCGTGACCGTCGGCGAGGGCGGCGCTGGCGGCGTATTCAGCTCGACCGAGACCGGGACGACGCGCGCCGGGAAAAATGGCGCGATGTCCTCGTTCGGCTCGCTACTGACCGCTGCGGGCGGGAAGGGCCACGAGGACGAAGCCAGTACCGGTAACTACGCCCGTGGAGGAACAAGTGGCAGCGGGAATGTCGGCGGTGTGGCCAGTGGGGGCACAGTGGCCGGCGGCGCCGGCGGCGCGGCCGAAGTCGGCCACGGAGGAGCGGACGCCGACCGTCCGGGCTGGGGCGGCGAGGGCGTGACGAGCGACATCACCGGCATAGCGCAGGTCTATGGCTCCGGTGGCGGAGGCGGCGTAAACCAGTACGCGGCCGCTACTGCGGGCAAGGGCGGCACCAACGCAGGTGACTGCAATCGCGGCGCGGTCGTTTCCGCGCCTGACGGGTTCGGTGGCGGCGGCGGTGGCGGCGGACCTGTCGCAGGAGAATCGTCGTGGGCTGGCGGCAACGGCGGTTCGGGCACGGTCATCGTCCGCGTCAACGGCAGGGCTCATGTGACTGAGATCGTCACGCCTGTCGCGGTATGTCTCAGCGGTACGGTCGATTACTACGAAGTAGGGACCGGCGCGGACGTCGAGACTGTGTTCGTCTTCGGGGGTCAGACTGGTGAGTTCTTGGTCACGGCGAACCCGTCTGCGATCCGTGCCGACATCCTCGTTGTCGGCGGCGGTGGCGGCGGCGGCGCGGAGTGTTCCGGCGGCGGTGGCGGCGGCCATGTAGTCGCCGGAACCAACGCCGCGCTCGTCGCCGCGTCCTACGCCATCCGGGTCGGCGCGGGCGGCAACTATCAGGGAGGCGGATGGAGTGGCAACAGCGCGGCCGGCGCTAACGGCGGCGAGTCGTCAATCGCAGGCGGCGAGATCGCGCTCGCCGCGCAGGGCGGTGGCGGCGGCGGTGGCGCGACCAAGGCCGCGACATATTATTCCGGGCTACTCAACGGCGGCGGGCTCGGCTGCAACAATCAGTCGCCGAGCGCGGCGCCTGTCCGCTCCGGCGGCGCGGGCACTACCACGCCATACGGCTCCGGCGGCGGTGGGGCGTCCGATCTCGGAAACGGCTACGCCGCCAATGACGGCCAGCATCTCGGATGGGGGTGCGAGGGCGTGACGAGCGACATCACCGGTGTAGCGCAGGTCTACGGCTCCGGTGGCGGCGGCGGACGCGGACACGAGAAGAACGTCCTCCCGTCTACTCTCGATCCCGGCAAGGGCGGCACGAACGCCGGCCACGGCAACTACGCCAACAGTCGAGAGAACTGCGCCGCGCCTGCCGGATTCGGCGGCGGCGGAGGCGGCGGCAGCGTGGCCGGAACGTCCGAATATCGTAACGGCGGCAACGGCGGATCTGGCACGGTCATCATCCGCGTCAAGGGCAAGTGCACGCTGCCTCCCGACGAATCTGCCGCGCCTGAAGGAGAGGAGGAGGATTGACTATGTGCGACAAAGCTCATTACGACAAACTTGAGGGACGTGTGGACGCACTCGAAAAGACCGACGTGCGCCATGACGAGAAGATTAGCAATCTTGAAAAAGCCCTCAGACTTCAGGCGTTTACGGTTTGGGGCGCCTTCTTGCTGTGTTTGTTGGCACTCATATACGGTGCGCTCGGCCCTCACGGATTTAACGCGGTGTCAAAGGCCGCGCCGTACACGATGGCGTCGCCGAACAAATGATTTCGATTAGACCCAACGAAAGGACAATGAAAATGGACATCAGTTCGATCATCAAGAAGCTGGACATCAGCACGATCAAGGTATTCTTCCTTCGCATATTCGGAGGCAAGGATGCCGTCTATGAGTACATCCTCGAAAAGGCGAACACGGCGGTGAACGCCCTGTTGGAAGCGCACGCGGACACGGTACAGACGATCCGGGCAAAGATGGCCACGATCAGTTTCTACGCGCAGAAGTACGCGCAGTACCTTCCGGCGGTTTGGATGCCGTACGCCGAACACGTCAACGCGGCGTTCCTGTCGGTTTACCATGCGTCGGCCGACAACATCATCACCACGGACGAGGGCGCGCAGATCGTGGCGGACTTCAAGATCGCGTTCGCGGACTACATGGCGGACTAACGGAAAGGCGGTGCGGAAATGAAGACACAGAACATCAAGGCGAAGGTGGCGGCGAAGGTCGCCGCGAAGAAAAAAAAGATTGCCGCCAAATGCGGCAAGGCGGCGAAGTGTGCGGCGATCCTGTCTGCACTTGCGGCACTTGCGACCGGCTGCGCGACGGCTGATGCGCCGACGGCCCAGCGTGCGCAGAACGTCAAGACGGAAAACGTCCGGGTGGTGTACAACATCAACTTGAACGCGCCCGCACCCGCGTCGTCCAACGCCACGGACAAGGTTGTTGCGAAGGCCGGGGACAGCCCCGCTCCCGTCAATTTCAACTTCACCACGGAAGTTGGCACGGCTGCCCAGGCTAACGAGACGAGCGGCACGGAGTCTATGAGCGCGACTAACACGCAGACGCCGACCACCGACATCAAGCCGCAGACCACCTTGACCTACGGCCTGTGTTCCGGCACGTCGGCTGGAACCGACTGGATTGAGAGCTTGACGGCGGCCTCGGCCAAGGAGCTCGCCACATGGCTCAAGAGCGGCAAGGCAAACGGCACAATGGAAGTCACGAAAAAGGACGGCACGACCGAGACCGTGACTTGCAAGGACGGGAAATGCACCACGACGTCCGGCGAACGCATCACCTGCGACGAGTGTTCGCTATGATTTGAGACCGACAGGAGATATCCATGAGCTGGACCAGGGAACAACTCGACGTCTGCCAAGAGGCGTTTTTCATCCTTCGGCAGGACATCGGCCTTCCGACTCCGGAAGCGGCCGATACCGACGATTCGCTCGAATGGAGGAAATGCAAGATCGCGTACGAGACTGCACGTCAAGAGGTCCTGTCCCGCCATGACTGGGTTTTCGCCAGAACGGAAGCGAGCAAGACCGACATCTCGCAATGGCCCGGAGACGTCAGAAACGCGCTCGCCTACTGCCTTGCCCGTGAGCTCGCGATTCCGATCGCCGGACGGCTCGCGGACCTTCAGGCGGTCAAGTCGCTCTACGACGAGAAACTCCAGAGCGCGATCCTTCGCGATCTCGAGGATGAGGATGCGGCGGTCGCGGATCCGCTCCATCGCGAAGTCCTCGCGTTTCTGCGCTCGACCTACAACTCGGACGTCCCCCCGCGGTCGGTTCGCGCCCTTACCGGGAAGATCGACTCGCTGAAGGAGATGTCCCGCAAGGAGGTCATCGGCGCTTACGACTGGAGCTTCGCGCAGACGGACGCCTACTGCGATCCGGCGCCGAACGCGATCCCGGATCCGCTGTACCCGTTCCACGCGGCGCTGCCGTTCGACTGCATCAAGCTGTCGACCGTTTACGGGCACGACGGGCAAGTCGGGCAGTGGAAGCTGCGCGGCCGCGACGTGCATGCGCGCAAGCCGATCGGAAGGATCGTCTACCTCCGCGACATCGCCGACTTCGGCGAGTGGGACCCGAAGGTCTACCGCGTGTTCGTCCTCCGGCTTGCCGCGGACGTCGCCAAGGCGGTGGCGACGAACCCGAAGACCATGCAGTACCAGGAGGCGCTTTACCGCGAGGCGCTGGAGGACGCGAAGGCGTCGGACGCAGGATCCGCAAACACGCCGGACGAGGCGTGGGGCGACCTCGAAGATCCGTTGGCAAGGGACTAAGGAAGCGGAAAGGAGACCGAAATGCTCTGGAATCTCTCGCAGCGCACATTCAACGGAGGGCAGCTCGACGGACGGCTGATGGGCCGGACGGATCTCACGAAGTACTTCCAGGGCGCGTCCGTCCTGCAGAACTTCGTCGTCAAGCGCCAGGGCTGCATCTCAAGACGCCCGGGAACAAGGATCCTTCACACGATCGAAAAAGATGATTTCGATTCCGCCAACCACTTCCGTCTGATTCCGTTCGCCTACGACCTCGATCTCGGCTACATCATCGTCATGTACGCCTCGGACGACGGGCGAGCAAGTTGCGTGGTCGTGGATTCTGCGGGCGCGACGCAGGCGGACCTGGACATCCCTTACGTCGGCCGCGCCATCGAAGAGCTCGACTGCTGCCAGAGTGGAGACACGCTGTTCCTCGCTCACCGCAGCTATCCGCTGGCTAAGATCATCCGCGAGGAGTCCGGCTCCGAAAACTTCTGGAGTTACCGCGAGATCAACTTTGCAACGCTCGACTACGAACACATCCCCGATCCCCCGAAGATCTCATCAGTGACGGTCTCCGGCTTCTCTGGCACGGGCCCGAAGGTTCGCGTCGAGTACTGCGCCACCGCCGTTTCCGCCGACTCCGAGTCCAAGCGGTCCAATGTCGTCGCCAAGACCTACAAATCGCCTTGGACTGACGGGGCGACGATGACGGTCTCGTTTACGGATGTCCCGGACGAGGTGGAGCAAATCAACGTCTTCAAACGCCGGAACGGCAGGGGATGGGGCTTCATCGGCTCGGTGATGCTCGGCCCTGCCAAGTGGTATGACGAACCCGTGACGGATTTCACGTCTCCTGCGCCGGAGTTCCCGCTGCTCGACGAGAACATGAGCGCAGTGATCCCTTTCCCGCAGCCGGAGTCCGAGGTTCAGAACCCCGAAAAATGGGCCCCCAAGGACACGTCCCTGTTTCGGACCTCGAAACCGTCCAGGACGAGTTCCACGTCTGACGCCAACCCCAACTTCTCCCACGTCTTCGCCACCGGCAGGTTCAGGCTCTCATTTGCCGATCCAGTTTCGTTCACGTCCGTTCACCTCGGACTTGGCTGCTGGGTGATCCACAAGGGCTCCTACTATATCGGCCCAACCGAATTTTTTTGGCCGCGGTTCATTCCGTGCAAGGCGAGCAGGATCCGCGCCGTGTTCTTCTTCGACAACGGTACGCACGTCACGGTGGAGAAGCCAGTCCCGGCGTCCGCGCAGACCGCCATGGACGGCGGCGAGCTGTCAACGCTCGCCTCCGCCAAGACCTGGCTCACGCAACACGCGCCGGACGATTGGCTCGACTTCGATATCTACGCCGTCGGAGACAAGGTGCCAACGCGCAAGGTCGCCTCCGTCGAGTTCACCGCGTTTGTCGATGAACACTGCACCGTCATCGCCACGGGTAAAATCAACAGATCGTACCCCTACAAGGTCACGGGCTCTCCATTGGCGACCTGCGGGCTCTACATTACCGGGCTCTCGGAAATGACGCGCGAGGGCCCCGCCTCGTTCGTCGACGACTACATCGAGCCCGACCAGTCGGTCACGCCGCCGAAATACGAGCCGTTCTTCGACGCGCCGGGGCGTTATCCCGGATGCGTGACGCTCTACCAGCAGCGCCTCGTCCTGGCGTCTACCGACGAGCAGCCGTTTACCTTCTGGATGTCGTGTGTCGGCGACCTCTACAACTTCAACACGCACGACTCGATGCGCGAGGACGACGCGCTTGAAGTGACGCTGCCCGCGCTCAAGTATCCCGACATCAATCATATGGCGGTCAATCGCGACCTGATCCTCTTTTGCGACAATGGCGAGTGGATCGTGAGTCCGATTGCAGGGAACGCAATGACATACGCAACGGTGTCGACAAAGGTCGAGTCGCAGATCGGAGGATCGAAACTTCATCAGCCGGTCATCGTCGGGAACGACGTCCTTTTCGTCAACGCGGCGGACGAGACCGTCGTCGCCACCAAATACGACTTCACCAGCGACAGCTACGGGACGCAGGACCTGTCCGTCCTCTCCCACGACGTTTTCCGCAACAACCCGATCACCTCGATCGCCTATCAGAGGGATCCTGACTCGCTCGTAATCGTCACGCTCAGGGACGGCTCCTTCGCCACCCTGACCTACATGAAGGAGCACGAGGTGGTGGCCTGGAGCGTCCACAGGCTCGCCAACGGGGCGAAGGCGCTTGCAGTCTGCACAGACGGATCCATGATGGACGGGGCGACAAACGCCTTCCTCCTCGACGACCACGGCCACATCCTGCGCTTTACGCCCGTTCCGGAGATCGCGACAGATCCGCGACAGCTTGCCGCGATCGACTGCTCGACTGAAATCGCCTCGGGTACAACGGTTCCGACGGGGCAGATCGCCGTAAGCCCCGCAGGTCAGGTGATAGGCCCCGGAGAGACGGCTCCTGCCGGATCCATCGTCGGAATCCCGTTCGAGTCGAGGCTTGTCACGGTTCGCCCGGAGCCATCCCCACAGGAGACGGTCCAGTTCGAGATCAAAAACCCGACCCATGTCGACGTCAGGACGCACAGCGCTTCGACGTTCAGGATCGGACAGCTGGGCATGCCAAGGGACAGGGACAGGACGGTGACGATCGCCCCGCCTTCGCAATCCAACGGGAAATGGACCGCTCCCGACGCGGACGGATCGGCGAACATCGCCGGTGCTAACGGACGGGACGGCCGCATGGTCCTCACGTGTGACGGCCCGTGGCCGCTCACGGTCCTTTCGATTTTCACGGCCTACCAAGTCGAAAAGGCGGATCAGAATCCGGGGCGGGGGGAATAATGGAGATCGCACTCGAGCATGGCGTCACAATCGGGCCGTCCGTACAGGACGACATCGACTATGTCGAGGACAACTTCCGCGACGGCGACCGCATGGAACACGAATCGCTGGGCGGGGGGCGCACAATGCTCGATGTGTTCGAGCAATGCTGGACGATTCGCATCCGCGGCAAGATCGTCGGCTACTGCGGCGTCATGCTCTTTCCCGGCGAGCCGGTGCTTTCGGAGCGGCGGATCCTCTGCTTCATGTCCTGCGAGAACGCGAACGCCGCGAAGGTGACGTTCGTCCGCATGAGCCGCGCCGTGATGCGCGAGATCGTCGGACGCACTCCGTCCTGGGTGACGGAGTTCCACTCCTCTCCGGACTCCGAATATCGCGGCAGCCTGATCTGGCACGAGCGCGTCCTCAATATGCACCGCGTCGGCGCGATCATCTACAAGGGACGCGAACTTGTACATTACACAATTTCCAGAAAGGAGGTCATCCCATGACGGGTTTGGCAATCGGCGCACTCGCGACCACGGCCGTCGGAACCGGAATCAGCGTCTATTCGACCTATAAGCAGGGCGTCGCGGCGCAGGAGATGGCCGGACAGCAGGCCGCGGCGCAGCTCGCGCTGGCAGAGGCCCAGACCGCCGCCTACGAGGCACAGGCCGGAGAATACGCCCGTCAGGCAGCGGTGGAGCGCAAGCTCGCCGGCGTCGACCAGATCCAGGGCGAACTTGAAAACGAGAAGCGCTCGAAGGCGCTTGCCGCGGAAATCGGCTCCACCTACGCCCAGGCCGCAGGAAACGGCGTCCTCGTCACCTCCGCATCCCCGACGGACACGTTCGCGAACGTCCTCAAGAACGAGGCGACCGAGGCGGCCTACGACATTTCGATCAACCGCGACAACACGGCGATGAACGTCTGGCAGCGTTCGGAGAACGCGCGGAAACTTTCGTTCGCGGCAAGCCAGGCCTCCGCAGCGGGCGCGAACGCCCTCCTGTCCGGAAGGACGAACGCCGCGTTGACCTCAGCCCAGGGCGAGAACGCCTACCAGTCCGCGATATGGTCGGCCGCAGGACAGGCGTTCTCGGGCATCGGATCGCTCGCGCTCGGCGGCGCCACGGCCTACAAGCAAGGCCTTTTCTAACTCTTCAACTCTTCAACTTTTCAACTTTCAACTCTCAACTCTCAACTGACTTGTCATGGGCGTCATCAAGATCACTCCTCGCAGTTCATCCTTGCAGTCCGGACACTCCGCCGGCGCAGGATCCGTCCACGTCCCGCACCTGCCGACCAACATCGACACCGGCGAGATCCGGAAATGGAAGGGCGTTGACAACTTAGGCCGCGGCATTGCCGACTTCGGCGAGAAGATGCTGAGGACGGTCGGGGTCTTCGCGGAGATCAGGAACGAGACTCAGCTCGACGAGTTCGAGTCGGACTTTCTCGGCCGCATCCACGAGGCGAACATGAACCCGGAGACCGGCTTCATGACGAGGCGGCTCGGCACGACCGCAGACGTCGAGACCCTGGCGAAGGACGGACCTCGGGCCTACAAGGACATCTTTGACGAGGTTGCCGAGGCGCACGGCATGACTGGCGTCAAAAAGAACTGGGCGATGAACCGCGTCGGAAGGACGATAGAAAGCGCGAACTACCGGCTCGCCAACAGGGTGTCGGCCGCTTACCAGCAGCTGAACCTGTCTCAGGCCGCCGCGAACCTCGAAGCGCGTCACGCCGTGTGGAATGACGGGATGGACGATCCGGCCGCCACGGAGGAGCTGCTCGACGCGGGGAGAAAGCTGCTGTACGCGCAAGGTCTCGACGACAAGGCCGTCGAATTGAAGTTGGGCGAGCAGGTCGAGAGCCTGGCCGAGGAGTACGCCTCGCGGCGATTTTCCGACCTTCCGAGCGAGGCGGCCGTCGACGCCGAACTCAGGAAACTCAAGGACGATCCGTCCGGAGTCCTCGCCGGGAACCGGGTGCTGGCCGGTCAGTTTTCGACGCGGCATCCGTTCTCCCAGAATGTCGCGGACCGTCTCAAGGGCCGCCTCGAACGCCGTCGCCATGAGATCCAAGTCCGGGATCAGCAGATCGTCGACCAGGCCGCGAACGTCGGCATTGCTGCAGTCGCGCAGATCCGCGACAAGGACGGCAACTACACGCCCGGACGCCTTGCGACGGTAGAGCAGTCTATCGAATCCCTCCGGCGCATCGGCGCGTCGCTTCCGTCCGGATCCCGTGCGGCGGCCGAAGCCGTGGCCGAAGCGTCGAGGCTCGGCAACGAGGCCGACAAGGAGGTCTTCGCGATCATCGAAAACCGCCTTCTCGCCGGCGAGGACCAGAAGATGGACGATGGAAAGACGCTCATCTACGACCAGAACACCGAAAGTCGGTTTATCAAGCTCTATCCAGCCGCAAAGGCCAAAGTCGATGAAATCATGCGCAAGGACAGGTCGCGGGCGATGGCGGACAATGCAAGAGAACTGCGCTTGAGCGAAGTGCTGCTCGACTACGCGATCCAGGACGGCACGCTTTCCGAGGATCAGATCGCGTACCGCAAACGCGACATCTACGACCGTGCGCGGGCGATGACGGAGGGACGGCTGCTGTCGCCTGATGACGCGGCGTCCCTCCGCAAGCGCTGGGCAGCACGGAACGCGGCCGACGAGTCTGCGGCCGCCGTCGAGTTCGACCGGGCCTTCGGCCTCTCGCTTCGCGACTTCGTCGACGCGAAAGGGGAAATCTCGGCGAAGGCCACTGACGCTGGCTACAAGAAGGCGGTCAGAAGCGGTCAGGAGGCGGTATTTCCCGGAACCGACGAGGACGTCTCGCTCGGCGATTATCTTAAGATGAGGGCATCGTACCTCGAACGCCTTCGTGCGCTCCCGGAGAACGCCGACCGTCGGCAGGAGACGTCTAAGCTGCTCGCAGAATTTAAGGGCGGGTGGTATGCCCGTCAGACAGAGGTGAACATCGAAGCCCTTGCGCGCACGATGAACGACATCCATGTCGACATCGAAGCTGAAATCAAGGCTGAACGGCTCAGATCGGCAGCCGAAGAGAAAAATCGAAGCCGACCGACTGTCGGCAGTCCGAATCAAGAGGACACCGAGCCTTCGCCGGAAGTGCTCGACTACTACCGACAGGCAAATCCGTTCGACCCGACGCTAAAATTTTTATAAGGAAAGACAATGGATACGACCGACAATCCCCAGTTCAAGCCGTTCACGAACGACTTCACCGAAGAGGAGTCCCTAAAGCGCAGGGCCCGCGCGATCGCCGCGTCGAAGAACCTCTTCCAGACGGACATCTCCAAGCTCGACGACGCGCAAGTCTCCGGACTCTACCAGGCGACCGCACGGGCGCTCTTCCAGATCGAGGACCCCGACGGGAAGATCGCCTTCGGCAAGAAGTCCGGCGACGCCCGGACGAACGTCGGGCTCCTCCGCGACTTCTGCAAGGGCAACTACAAGCTCATCCAGGACGACGAGTACGAGACGTGGCGGGCGATGGACGAGGAGCAGCGTTTCCGCTACGCGCTCGAGAACGAGGCAGCAGAGAACAAGGCGAAAAGCAACCTCGGAGGACAGCGCGGAGCCGGACTGATGGAGACACTCGCGACAGGATCGATGTACTCCGGCGTCGGACTTCCAGCCGGCGCAATGGCGACCGCCCGCAAGCTCGCCGGACCCAAGGTTGAAGAAGATGCGAACGCCCAATGGAATGAGCTTGCCCGCCGGTCGAACTACGAATCGCTCACGCCGGAGGAGCAGGCCGTCTACCGCAAGGACGTCATCGAGGATTACGAGAAGAAGCTCTCGAAACGTCAAGTCCTCGCGACCTACCTCGCGATGACGGACGGCCTCTCCGACCGCGCCTCGACGCTGCTCGCGAAGGCCTACAACACGGGGACGGTCGACATCGAGGCGATGGAGACGCTGCCGCAGAAGGAGCGCGACCAGGCCTACACTGCGCTTTCGATCATGCGCGGCGACCAGAAGAAGGGCCACATCCTCGGAATCCCGACCGACTTCACGGACGACACGGCCGCGAACCGTCTGCAGCTGTGCCTCTACGGCTTCCAGCAGGGGATCCTCGGTCTCATTCCGGACACCTACGAACTCGCGAAGGACATCACCAAGGCGGCCTACGCGAGGTTCTGCCTCGACGACGCCGAGCGCAAGCGCTACATCGACCGCTGGGACGCGCAGGTCAGAGCGGAACAGGCGCTCAAGCAGGGTCTTCCGGAGGCGGAGTCGTGGCTTGGGACCGGTCTGCAGGGCGCGGCGGAATCGTTCGCGCTGATGCTCCCGTATTTCGGCATCGGCAAGGGCGGGAAGCTGGTACGGGCGGCAACGGCCGTCAACAAGGACGCCTCGTGGCTGAAGCGGACCGCGACATTGCTCAATCCGCTCCGCGCCGGAAGCCAGCACCGGGCCCGCGCGAAACTCGTCGAGGGCGTGAAGGCGGTCGAAGAGGCGGACTACGCGGAAACGTTCGCCCGCCTCAGCCAGTGGAAGACGGTAGGCGGCGGCGACCTGACCGTCGGGAACCAGCTTCTCGCCCGTCAGCTCGCCAACATCGAGAACTACACGAAGGAGCTTCGCGAACTCAAGAAGCTCTCTGGAGCCGATCTCAGGAAATGGGGCCTCGGCGCGGCATCGTGGTCGGCAGGGGAGGCGACCGCGTTCGGATCGTTTGCGAAGGAGTACGTCGAGACCTGCGACGCCGCCGGGATCTCCCGCTACGACTCGGTGCCGATGGCGGCCGTCGTCGGCCTCGTCAACGCACAGATCGAGCACCTCTACGTCCCCGGCCTCGAATCGACCCTGTCGGCGTCGGAGGTGAAGTCGCTCATGTTCGGCTCGATGCTCCAGGCGATGAAGACGGACGGCGCGAAGGGCTTCTGGACGTGGCTCGGAAACCGCATCGAGAAGGGCGTCGTCGAGGGCGTCAAGGTCACCGCGACGGAGGGAATGGTCGAGGAGCCGCTCCAGCAGATCGTGATCGAGCACGGCAAGGCGATTTCCGCCGCGTCGCAGAAGCTCCGCGAGGAGGGGCGCGGCGATCTCGCGGATTGGCTTTCGGCATGCTGGGACGCCACGAAGGACACGTTTGCGACAGACTTCCAGACGTTCGTCGACACGGCAGTTGACAGCCTGCCGTCGTCAGTCGTCTTTGGCCTGACGACGATCGGGAACCAGACGCGGCGGCAGCGCATCGATAACATGATGGCGCGCCACGAGAACAGGGCGAAGTACGCGCGGGAAGTCGAGCGGGCGAAGGCGAACGGCGAGGAGATCCCGGCTCCTCCGGTAATGCTCTCGAAGGCTGCTGACGGATCGCTCAGGTTCGACCCGAACGGCGTCGACTACGACGTCGGCATCGCCGACATGATTGGCAAGGCCGCCGCGACGCAAAAGGCCGTCACGGACTACTGGGCGGGCAATGGACAGAAGCGGGATGGCGAGGACGTCCGCCTCGCGAACGCCCTCTCGGCCGCGCGCAAGGCGTGGGAATCCGGCGGCGGCGACGTCATGGCACGCCTCGCCGGCGCGGCGCAGGTAGACATGCGCACGGCTGAGGTGATCGCGCAGTACTTTATTTCCGAGGACGAGGCAAGGCTTTATTCCCCGCAGCTCATGGCGTTCGCAGACTACAACATGTCGACGGCCGACATGTCGGAAAAGACGCTCGAGCGGATCCTTCCGGGCTACGTCAAGGGCTCCTACAAGGCGGACGAGAAGAACGGCGTCTACTCTGGGCAGGTGAAGCTCGAGGACGGCAGCGTCAAGACGATCGCCTACAAGGTCGGCGACATCTCCGAAGAACTCATGAAGGTCGCCGAAGAGGAGGCGAAGATCGGCTCCAGCCTCGGCGTCTCGCACGACGCCCGCATCAGGAGCGGCACGGAGCAGGGTGGCAGGGCCTGGGATCAGATGAGCGACCTGGAGCGCTACGCCTACGCGCTTCGCAGCGTCAACGCCATCGCCGGCGGCGCCGGCGTCATTGAGGTGACCGAAACGGACGGAACTGTCTCGCGGATCAGCGCGGACGACGTCATCTATCTCTCGAACGGCCACTTCGGCGACGTCGGATACGGGGCCATGGCGAACCTCGGCACGGCGCGTCACGAGACCTGGCATGCGATCTGGCGCTTCACGAAGTCGTCGTTCACCGAGGCCGAGCGACAGAATCTCGCGAAGAAGCTCGGCATCGACGTCGCCGCGAAGAACTGGGAGGTCGAGCTGGACGAGGCCATGGCCTACCAGTTCGAGCTCTATGCGTCCGGCGCCCACGTCCCGCACGTCGCGACCGGCGCGATCGACCGGCTGATGCAGTCGACCGCCGCGAAGTGGATCGGCGAGCTCTCGAAGTTCGGCCTCGCCGACGAGGTGAAGAACGCGAAGACGGGCAAGGCGTTCGCGCTCGCCGACTTCTACGACGCCGTCATGCGCGGAGAGATCGGCACGGGACGCCTCGGCATCGCGCAGGTCGCGACCGAGACGCCGCAGCAGAAGGCCGCCGAGACGCGGAAAAAGACCAGTAAGGAGCTGCCGGTCGAAGTTTCCGAGGATGAGCTTGCCGAGGCCGAGCGCGCGGCGGCTGAAGCGGCCGCAGAGAGTGCAGAAGAAACAGAGGCCCAGGAACATCCGAAGCAAGCACGCTCTCTAGAGTTCACGCCTGAAGGCGTTTCAAGAGAAGACGCAAATGCGGCGCTCGCCAAACTCAAGGGGAAGGACTACACGAACAAGGCGACGGGGATTACGGCCCGACTGTCGTCCAACGGCGCCGGAAAGCTCGTCAGCAACGCGGCCACGGCGAAGTCCCAGAAGAACGGCTTCACGAAAGAGCAGCACAACTCGCTTGCCGCGAACATCGACAGTCTTTTCGAGAATGCGGTTCTGCTCGAGGAACGTCCGGGCAAGAACGGCGACGTCAACATCAGGAGCATCAAGCGCTTCGCGTGTCCGGTCAAGTTCGGAGAGAGCGAGGCTGCGGCGTACATCACCGTGAAGGAATCGGTAGAGCACGGCCACCGCATCTATTCCGTCGAGGGAATGAAAATAGCGGAATTGTCCCCTATGGTGAGAAGAGCCCTTACGGGCCGCAACTCGGCTGACAATCCCGCAACGGGTAACATTATCGCAAATCGGCAGGACAAAGTCAAGTCTGACTACACGCTCGACAGCCCGGCGGACGCTTCGGTGCCGGACGCCCGCTTCTACCGCATCTCGGCCGGCGACGGCGTGGATCTCGTCGGCGAGCTCGTCGTTTCCGACGCCCGCGACCTGAAGACGTCCTACAAGGGGAACCTGTCGGACCCGTCGCTCCAGAACCGGGCCGAGACGGTCGAAGGGCGTTCGCTCGTCGAGAAGATCGCCGGAAGCCCCGACCCGCTCCAGGTCGGGACGGTCCAGCCGAGGGCGAACAACGGCTTCGTCTGGACGACGCCCTCGCTCGACACGTTCATCGGCAACACCCGCGAAAGCGGGATCTCGGCGGCCTACGAGAAGGGGAACGCCGCAGCCGTCAAGGCGTACATGCTCGCCGAGGCCGCGAAGCGCGGCATCGAGGTTCCGGAGGGGATCGGGCAGCCGCTCGTCCACTTCGTTCTCCGGCGGATCGAGTCGAAGGACGGCAAGGCGTCGATCCAGGACGTCGTGCGCATGACGAACCAGTCCGTCAACCGCGGCATGAACGTCTACGAGCAGGCGAAGAACGACGCGGACGTTCTCGCCGGCGCGGGACTCGTCCCGCACATCGCGCTCCGTCCGGACGGGCGCATCGACACGGCGAAGAGCGCCGAGGCCATCGGCCGCTTCATTCAGGAGACCGGTGCGCAGGGAATGGTGGACGAGAACACGGACACGCTCACCGAGGACGGGCAGGCCCGCCTGCAGAACGCCGTCCTCGCGGCGCTCTTCGGCGGCGGCAACGCCGACACCGTGGCGAAGATGATGCGCGAATCCGACCGTCTCGACATCGAGAACGAGAAGCGCGCGCTCATGAAGGCGGCCGCAGAGCTGATGCGGATCGCCGAGGTGAAACCGCAATACGACCTGCGGCAGCCGCTCGCGGAGGCGCTCGACTACTACCTCAACTGGCGCGACGTTGACGAGCGCGGACGCGAGGATGCCGGGAAGAACCGCCGCGACTGGTACGAGCGCACGAAGGACGGCTTGCGCAAGCGCGGCCTCACCTGGGCGATGCACATGGGGCAGGGCGACATGTTCCGGACGCCGTCGCCGGAAGCGCGGCTCCTCGGCGACCTGCTGGCCGCGTCGCGCGACCTCCGCAGCTTCGACGGGGAGGACCGCGAGACCGACGCCGGGAAGAAGCGGGCCCAGGACCTCGTCACCACGTTCCTCGGCGACTACATCAGAAATGCTGACGCGGTCAACACCGAGACCATGGATCTCCTCGGAACGCCGCCGCCTTCGCGCATCGAGCTCCTCGAGACGCACCGAGGAACGGCGGAAGGCGGAACCGTCAGGTTCTCGACGGTAAAATCGAAATCCGCCGGGCAGATCCAGCCATCGGAGGACGACTCCAACCCGGAATATATTAGCCACGGCGGACGTGTTCCGCAGGTCGTTGATGACGACGTCACTTCCGGCCTTGGGAAACTGGCCAATATTATATCAAAAAACGGTCAGCTTGAGCCGACGCGTTTCTTCAACGAACTTGCGCGCACGTTCGGATTCGAGGACGACAATCCGGACAAGTCGAAATACGTCCGAAACTCGGACTTCGTC
This sequence comes from Kiritimatiellia bacterium, assembly GCA_045628545.1. Lineage (GTDB taxonomy): Bacteria > Verrucomicrobiota > Kiritimatiellia > RFP12 > UBA1067 > UBA1067. The sequence continues at coordinate 26,917 of JAZQPI010000043.1, read as the reverse complement.
GTGCGTCTCGCCAATCACAGGGCGAACGCGGCAATGTTCCTGTCCGCAGGGGAAACGCAGGGGAACACGTCCGTCGTCATCAAGATGTCGGAATATCCGTTTCATGCGCACCAGGATGTCGAGCTCAAGGAGTTCGTCTATTTCCCGGACAAGCTCGATGCGGCAAAGGAGATCGGGATCGCGAACGCATTGAAAGAATGGATCGCGACCGGAACGTATTCCGACGCCAATGCCGACCAGGTGAACGTCTCTCCGCGCGGGCGCCGCTACTCGACGGTCACCCTGCCGGGAGGCGAGAAGGTTGCCGTCATTGACAGAGACGAGGAAATCGCCAAGATCAACCTTGAAGATCCGAAGTCCGTACATGATTATCTTCTCGGCAAGGTCGGACAGCAGATATTCGACAACTTCGTCATCGGATCCGAAGCGCCGACCGAATACATCTTCAGCAAAGACGCGAGAGGAAACAACAAACGGATCAGGAAGGCCAAGGCGAAGCTTGCGACAGGTCTCGACAACGCAGCAGAGGTTGCCGGCAATGCGGAAGCCGAAATTGCCGAGCATAAAGAACGCCAGGGCGGCGTCTATTATCGCAGGCCGTTTCTGTTTGCTGTAAAGTCTGGCTTCGACGGGAAGTATCGGGCTTACTCGGCCGACATGGTATCCTACATGGAAGGTGATGTCGAGCAATTCTACGACGTCGTAAACATAGAAGATGCACCTTCCATTTCTGCGGATTTGACTCAGTTGTCAGCACGGATTGCCGCGAACGGTACTTCCCGCATCCCCGCAGATGGAGGTGCAACTGCGTCAAGTATAGCAAAATCCGCTGCGAATGACAACGGCGTACTCTTCTCGACGATCGCCGCAGCCATCTCCGACGAGTCGCGGCACCGGCGCATGGACGCCCCCACGCTGACCGACTCGCCGGCTTTCAAGGCGTGGTTCGCGGAAAGCAAGATCGTCGACGCGGACGGAAAGCCACTCGTCGTGTACCACGGGACAAACAACGACAAGACGACAGAGACCTGGAACGAACGGACGAAAACCTACGACATCCGCCATGAGAAGTTCTGGACGTTCAAGGGTGGGCAGCATTACTTCAATTCGAGCGAGGATAACGCCGGAGGATACGGAAGCGAAATCTACGCCGTCTATTTGAGGATGGTTAAGCCTCTTGTGATTGACTGCAACGGATCCGACTATGACACAATTCCCTACGGCGGAAAGAGGTATGGATCGTATGAGATCGGCGAATTGGCAAAGCGAAAGGGTTTTGATGGCGTCATCCTGAAAAACATCAGGGATGGCGTTGACATCGGCGCGCTCCAAACTCAGACGACCGACTACATCGTTTTCGATTCGCGACAGGTGAAGAGCGCGACGGACAATCGCGGCACGTTCGATCCGAAGAACCCTGACGTGCGCTTCTCGACGGTTGCGACACCGTGGCGGCCGGACTTTCCGGATGCGGTCGCGCACACAACGCGGGCGTACATCAACGGGCATTACGCGGAGATCTTCAACCGCGCGAAGGCCGGAGACGTCGAGGCGGCGGAAGATCTTGTCGAGAAGGTCTGCAAGGTCGACAAGATCCGTCAGCTCGGAAAGGATCACCCGAACGCGCGGATCGTTGCTCCTGTGGTTGCACAGGAGACGAGCGGACACAATCAGATCCCGCGCATCTTCGCGAAGTACATCGCATCCATTCTCGGTATCGAGACGGACACAGGCATCGTGCAAACCGTCCGCGCGAACCACACCGGATCTGACGCCGAGCATCGGCTGTTCGTGAATCCGGAGTTCGACGGCGAAGTCGTGCGCGGAGCCGAGTACATCATCGTCGACGATCACATTACGCAGGGCGGAACGATTAACGCCTTGCGCGACTACATCGAACGCAACGGCGGCAAAGTCGTCGCCGTGTCGGCATTGACTTTGAGTCAAGGAAGTAGTATACTATCCCCACATAAGGACACGCTGGATGAACTCTATGCAAAATGGCCAGACATCGACAACCTCCTCCGTATCGGCGGTATCGCCGAAAGCGCAGGAGCCCTCACCCAATCACAGGCCAGATACATCCTCAAATTTTCGACTGACACCTTCCGAAATCGCGCAGTTGCGCAGGGAAACGAAGGAAGCGGACGAACACGCAGCGAAGCGCTGGGCGCATCTCCGTCCGCAGAAGTAAGCAACGCCTCGCCATCGGTGCCGCGGCGCTCGTTCTCGACCGTCGGCTCGGCCTATCCCGCGCTCAACCGTCTCTCGGACGAACAGCTGATCGCCGTCGCCCTGGCGTCGAAGACAGTCTTCGGCAAGGCCGGCAAGAAACAGAGCCAGCACTTCACGATCAACGAGGTCCAGCGTCACATCAAGGCGCTGCATCCCGACTGGGACGGTTCCAAGGTCTCGCTTGAGTCGATGCGCATCTACAGGCTCGTCCGTCCGATCAAGGCGAAGCTCCAGGAGGACATCCAGCGCGGCGTCTCGCAGTCGAACATCCTCCAGCACCTGCCGGAACGGCTGAAGGAGGAGTTCGGGTCAGAGATGACCCAGCAGGCCCGCACCGGCGCACGGATCGGAACGGCGCACCAGCGGGCCGTGTCGCTGCTCGAAGAGCGCAAGGTGAAGGTCGTCGAGGACGCGGTCCGAGTCCAGAGCGGCGTCGCCTCGCAGATCCTCGAGAACCAGTACGGCGTCGACCTCTCCCAGACGCTGATGAACCTCGCCGACAACCCGCTCCTTAAAAAGGATGGACAGGGCAACTACCTCCCGCCCGCCGAGTCCGGTTCCGCGCCGGACGGGCAGCCGTCCGGATCCGCCGAGAATCCGTCGACCGAGCAGGAGGTCGAGGAGAAGGTGAAGAAGGCCGTCACGGAGATTGTCGGCAAGACGCAGCAGGAGCTGGAGGTCGGAGAGGCGAACCGCCGGTCGCTCTCCGATCAGCGCGGGCGCGACGCCGAGCGCGCGGCGGAGCTGGCTGGCGAGGGCGGAGGAGACGGCGGGCTCGATCTGGACGAAGGTGACATTGTCGAGATTGCGACGCGCAAGGCCGGCGTCGACCTCCAGAATCCGCGCCATCTGGCGCTCTTCGTCACGGAACTCGCTCGCCGCCACTGGGTGAAGGAGCACGGGCTTGCCATCGATGCCGATGCGTTCAAGGACGCGGTCGCGCTCCAGTTCCTCCGCAAGACTGCGCAGGACGTTTACGGGAAGCTCGTCCGCGAAATAACCTACTCTCGGAGCCGCGATTCCGCGACGGCGGCGATCAACGGCTTCGAACATGTGCCGACGCTTCGCGGACTCATCTCCGAGATGACGTTCGCCGGCCAGCTCATCAACGCCAGGATGATCCGCGAGAAGGCGCAGGAAATGTGCGAGAAGCTCGACAAGTTCCTCCGCGAGAAGTTCGAGACGTCCGGACGCTTCAAGCCCGACAAAGAGGAGCTCAAGCGCAAGGTTTCGGCGGAGATGCAACTTCGCGCCCGCTACGCCCGCCACGCGATCTGGCTTACGCCGAACGCGGCCGGCAAAGAGGCATACCTCCTGCAGAAGGAGATCGACGCGGCCGCGGCCGACTTCGAGAAGGAGGATCACGACGCCGAGCAGAGTCGCGTGATGACCGAGAACATCCGCAAGATCAACATCCTCCGCGAGTTCGGCGGCCTCCGCTACAAGCCGCTCGCCCAGATTCAGTCCGCCCTCGAGTACTGGGAAAACGCCCAGCAGGGCGAGGCGGACTATATCGTGCGCGAAAACTACGCGCGCGAGATCCGGACGAAGAAGGCGGCCGAGGTGCTGGCGAAGGCGTTCCGCAATCCGAATACGAAATACGCGAAGGACGGCAAGGCGCTTCTCTCGGCAATCGACAACTACATCACGGGGCACATGGGCTTCACCCACCTCCTCCGCGACATGATGCGCTACGCCTCGAAGGAGGACGCGGCGGCGGCGGAGACGATCCTGCAGTACCTCGAGCTCGAGATCCAAAAAGCCGGGACGCAGGTCATGACTCGGAAGCGCCGCCACGCCGATGCGCTTGCGAAGGCGGTTCAGCGCATCTACGGACGCAACTTCTCGAAGGTCCTCGCCGAGTTCTGCAAGGAGGACGGACGCTTCGCCGAGTTCATGGGCGAGACGGACGGAAAGAAGGACACGCCGACGAAGGGCCGGGCGATGCAGCTCATGGTCTCACTCCTGCAGGTCGGGCGTCAGGTCGAGGTGATCGACGAGACCGATCCGGAGCGAAAGAAAACGAAGCTCGAGTGGCAGGGCGGCTACCACGACAACATCGTGAAGCACCACCGCGAGGGCCAGGCCGCGAAGATCGCGGCGCTGCTATCGCCGCAGGATCTCCAGCTCATCAAATGGCTCGGCGACTGGTACGACAACAACCGTCAAGAGCTGTCGGACGTCTGTCAGGACCTCTTCGGAATCGGCGTCTACGCCGAGACCTCGAACTACATGCCGGTCAAGATGCGCCTCGATGCGCAGGGACTCGAGAAGGGCGACGCCGTCGGCTGGACGAACTTCCCGAAGGCGCTGATGCCGCGCGTCCGGAACGAGCGCGACTTCGACACGCGGGCCGACATCCTGCAGATGTTCATGGCCCGCATGGAGGAAGGCGAGCAGTGGAAGGCCCACGCGAAGCTCGGGCTTGAGATGCGCGGCATCTTCGGCCGAAGCGAGCTGCAGGCCTCCGTCATCGCCTCGCACGGGACGAAGGCGAACGCGGTCATGCTCGGTTTTGTCACGGACATCCTCGCCGGACACGGAGCACGAGAACGTGCAGCGAACGGAGTAGATACAACGAACTACACCGACTTGCTCCGCGGATGGGCCGCCCTCGGGGCACTTGGCGGTAACGTCGGCGTCATGCTCAAACAGACGACGTCCATCCCTGCCTTCGGCTTCGAGGTCGGTCTCGTCAAGACGGGTCGCTACATGCTCTCGGCGTTCACGCCGGACGGAATGGCGGCCATGAAGAAGATCTGGGACTCCGACGAGCGCAGGAATCGCTGGAACGTCGGCAACTCCGAGGCCGTGGCGAACGCGATCGCCGGGAACGACGTCGGTGCGCTGAAGCGCCTCATGCGGGCCTCGATGATCACGAATAAGGTCGGCGACTGCGTCCCCGGTCTCGTCTGCGGACAGGGCATCTACCGTGACTGCATCGAGCAGGGGATGGATGAAGAGGACGCGATGGCGAAGACCTGGATGCTCATCGAGCGCACCCAGCAGTCCGGGCGCATCGAGAACCAGGCCGGATTCCAGCGCCGCACGAAGTTCGGCCGTGTGCTCTACCAGTTCCTCACGACCCAGCAGCAGTATCTCTCCTACGAGGCACGTGCGATCCGTTCGGTCGCGGCGAAGCCGGGTGATCTTGGTCGCTGGGGCAAGCTCGGCGAGACGCTGATCCTCAACCACTTCCTGCTTTCCTCGGCCTATTTCTGGATGGGGCAGCTCTACAAGCGGCTTCTCGGACAGGAGCCGGACGAGGACGGCGAGATTGCGGACTGGATGGTGTCCTGCCTGCTCGGACCGTACGGGGCTCTCTACGGACTCGGAATCACGACGACAGAAGCGATCAACACGTGGATCAAGGGGCGCCAATTCGGAACGCAAGGCCAGCTGCCGTCGCTCTCCTGGGCGTCGAACCTCTTCGTGCACGATCCGGCCAGACTCATCAAGGCATGCTTTGACGAGGAGAAGACGTTCGACGACGTCGTCGACGCTGCGGCCAAGTGGGCGTCCGACTCGAACGCGATCTTCAGGGATCTCTGGAAGGTCTACCGCTGGCGGATCAAGGAGGAGCCGCAGTGATTTCAGGGTGGCCGCCGGTCGGAGTCGGTCCCGGTCGGCGGCTGCTCGATTTTTTGCGGCCCGATGCCTGGCGCGTGAATGGTCTCCTCGCTGGGTGTCGGGCCGCTTTTTCGTGGCGGGTTTATGTGATACTGTGTGATACAAGAAACGAAGGATATAAAGGTATAGAAGTTTATAATTTGCAAAAAGTTTCGTTTCTGCGTGTTCTTGCCGTTCGCTGTTGGTTCGAGTCCCGCCCCGAGCACCATCTCCCCTTCATGGTGTTCCTTTTTCAACTTTCCCCTCTCAGCCAGCCGATAAATTTGGTATAATGTAAGGCAAAAAGGAGTTCATACTATGGCCGAAGACATTGTTTCTTCCGAGGCGGGTGGCGCCGACGAGGATATCCGCGAAACTGATCTCACATTCGACTGCCCGGCTTGCGGCAAAAGTCTAGTCATCGACTATCGCGCGGCCGGGCTTCAGATCGCCTGCAGCGAATGCGGCGAGCGGATTCTGGTGCCGATTCCCGAAGGGATGCGGATTGACGACCTCGACCTCGACGTGGGTGAGGTGCTCCAGCAGCTTTTCGCGACGCGCAAGAACTACCAGAAGGCCGAGCTGGAAATCCAGTCTCTCCGCGATCGCCTCCTGCACATCCAGGAAGCACTCAGCGCAATGCAGGCCGTCGTTACCGAAGGGCTCGGCAAGTAAGTGTCGCTGCGCACGAGATCAATCGTCGTCAACGCGATCACCTTCGCCCGCGTGCCGCTCATCTTCGCATGGGCCGCGCTGGCGGTGGCGCACGAGCTTTCCCCGACGCGGAACGTCGCGCTCGCGGTCGGAGCGTGCGCCGCGATGCTGTTCTCGGGTCTGACCGATCTCTGGGACGGCAAGCTGGCGCGGCGCTGGGGCGTCGTCTCCACGCTCGGGAAGATGGCCGATCCGCTGATGGACAAGGTCTTCTACCTCGTCGCCTTCCCCGTGCTGACATGGCAGGTTATGCACCAGGCGTCGTCGGCCGGTTCGTCGGCGCACGGGCTCGTCGTGCTGGCGCTGACCGTCCTTTACCTGCTGCGCGACACCTGGGTGACGTTCTTGCGTTCGGTCGGGACGCTCTACGGCGCCGACGTCGCGGCGATGTGGCTGGGGAAGGTCCGCACCGCGCTGTCCTTCCCGGGCGCCGGCTTGATCTACGTCTATCTCGCGTTTCATCCCTACCTCGACGGCGCGGCGGCGCACTGGGCGCTGACCGGCTGCTATGTCGTGGAGGCCGTGCTGGCCGCGCTGACGCTCTGGAGTTTTTACACCTACACCCTCGCCTACGCGCCGTACCTGAAAATGGCGGTTGAAAAAAGTGCTTGAATGCAGATGAGAAATTTGAGATAATAGTTGCATCGAAAGCGAAAGAGAATTTTCAAAACAAAAACAAAACAAGGTACACCAAACATGAAAAAACAAAATTCAGGCTTTACGCTCGTTGAGCTGCTCGTCGTTATCGGCATTCTCGGCATTCTGATGGGTGCCCTGTTCCCGGCCATCTCCTCCGCCATGCAGAAGGCGAAGCTGACGACCTGCACCATGCAGGGCAAGAAGCTCTACGACGCGATCACCACCGCCGGCCTCAACCACCCCGATCAGGACGAGTGCGCGCTCTGGCCGCGCAGCGCGAAGACCAAGGGCAACGACGAGACCGACATCACCGGCAAGACCTATTCCGACTCGCTTACCTACTTTAAGGACCTCTTCGACCTCGACAACTACGGCACGCAGGAGTGGAACTCCTACATGAAGGGTGCCGCCGAAGTCAACGTCCTCTACGGGTGCGGCGTGCCGGCCTTCCAGGGCAAGAACATTCAGGCGAAGAACATCATGTGGAATGTCGCGGCCGGTGTGACGGCCGACATCGACGAGGTCGTCCCGGTGCTCGTCACGCGCAACTGCGACACCACTAAGCTCCACACCACGGGCGAGTTCAACGGCACTGATAACCAGACCGTCGGCATCGGCAAGGATAACGGCGGCGAGTCGAACACCCCGTTCGGCAAGGATGTCTTCGTGGTCGTCCGCAAGGGCGGCGCGGTGAAGGCGATCGAGAACCGCTACTCGAAGCTCTATCAGGTCTACGAGAATAAGAGCTTCTCGATTTCGTCCGATGACGGTTTCGAGTATCTGAAGACCGGTGCCTCTGAATAAGGCGCGCCGTGTTCGCACGGGTTGCGATCGACCTGGCGCTCGATCGGCTGTTCACCTACGCCGTTCCCGAAGCGCTCGAAAAGAAGCTGGCCGTTGGCCAGCTTCTTTCTGTTCCGTTCGGGCACCGCGAGGCCCGCGGCTTCGTCATCGAGCTGACGGACGCGGCCGAGGACGCGGCGGGTGCGGCGATGTCGTTCAAGGTGCGGCCGGTCACGGCGATTGTGGACGAGACGCCGTTTTTCTCGCCTGCGCTTTTGCAGCTTGTGCGCCGGCTCGCGCACTATTCCTGCGCACCGCTCGAAAGCGTGCTCAAGGCCGCCCTGCCCGCGTCCGTCCTGAAGAAGAACGCGCGTCCGCGCGAACTCCTGTTCGTCGACCCCGTCCCCCTCCCGGCGGATCTGGAGCTGACGGCGCGGCAGAAGTGGGTGTGCGAACAGATCGCCCGCCTTGGCGGCGGCTGGCTCGGCTCGCTTTGCGACGAACTGTCCACGACGCCCGCCACTCTGCGCACGTTGGCTGCCAAAGGGGCGCTGGCAATCGCTCCTCGCGAACGCCGCCGCAATCCCTTTACCGGCTGCCGGATCTTGCCGTCGCGCCCCTTGAAGCTCAATGACGAGCAGACCGCGGCTTTGGCGGCCATTCGCGCGACCGTTCCGCCGCGGCCGATTCTGCTCTTCGGCATCACGGGCTCCGGCAAGACCGAGGTTTACTTGCAGACCATCGCGGCGGAACTCGCGGCGGGTCGCGGGGCGATCGTGATGGTCCCCGAAATCGCGTTGACGCCGCAGACCGTCCAGCGCTTCGCCTCGCGGTTCGGCGATCAGGTGGCGGTGCTGCATTCCGCGCTGTCGGACGGCGAACGCTATGACGAGTGGCATCGCATCCGCTCCGGCAAGGCGCGCGTCGTCGTCGGACCGCGCAGCGCGGTCTTCGCGCCGGTGGGTTCGCTCGGCGTCATCATCGTCGACGAGGAGCACGAGCCGAGCTACAAGCAGGACGAGCTGCCGCGCTATCACGCCCGTGACGCGGCCGTGTTGCGCGGTGCGCTGGAAGGTGCGCGGGTCGTCCTCGGCTCCGCCACCCCGTCCCTGGAGTCGTGGCAGAACGTCCGCCGTGGCAAATACGCGCTCGCGACGATGCGTCGGCGCGCGGGGGCGGGGACGCTGCCGAAGGTCGCGCTCGTGGACCGGACGCACGGAGCGCTCGGCGAAAGCGGCGGGGCGATTTTCTCCGGCGAGCTGCTGGAGGCGATCCGCCTGCGGCTTGACCGCGGCGAACAGACGATCCTCTTCCTCAACCGCCGCGGCTATTCGCGGTCCGTCGTCTGCGAAGTGTGCGGACACGTCCTCGGCTGCCCGAACTGCTCGACGGACGAAAATCCGCTCGCCTACACCTACCACCGCGCCGACAGCTGTCTCCGGTGCCATGTCTGCGGAGGATGGATCCCCCTGCCTGCGACCTGTCCCGCCTGCGGCGCGTCCGCGCTTTCTTATCGCGGCGTCGGAACGCAGCGCGTGGAAGCGGCCTTACAGCGGTGTTTTCCGCGGGCGAAGGTGTTGCGCATGGACGCGGACTCCACTTCGCGGCGGCATTCGCACGACGACATCCTCACCGCTTTCCGCCGCGGCGAAGCCGACATCCTCGTCGGGACGCAGATGATCGCGAAGGGACTGGACTTCCCGAACGTGACGCTCGTCGGCGTGCTGAATGCCGACACCTCGCTCAACCAGCCCGATTTCCGCGCGGGAGAGCGCACCTATCAGCTCTTGACGCAGGTGGCGGGACGCGCTGGGCGCGCCGAGCTGCCCGGCGAGGTCTTCATCCAGACGGGGGATTCCGCCAATTCGGTTTTGCGGCTGGTGGCGGAAGAGCAGGGCTACGAGCGTTTCGCCGAGGCGGAGCTGAAGGCGCGCGCGGCGGCGAATTTTCCGCCGTATTGCCATCTGGCGGTCGTCAGTCTGCGCGCGCAGGAGGAGCAGCTGGTCGCAGGATGGGCGGAGATGTACGCGCAGTCGCTGACGCGCTATGCCGCCGCCCGCAAGGCGGGTGAACGCGGCTTGCTGGTCGGGGAGGCGTTTCCGTCCGCGCTCGAGAAGGCGGACGGCTGGCATCGCTGGCAGATCGTCCTGCGCTCGGAGAAGGCGTCCGAGCTGGTGGCGTCCTGGCGCTGGATCTCGTCCGTCCGTCCGCCGCCGAAGACCCTCCGCGTCTCCATCGACATCGACGCGCAGAACCTGCTTTGAAAATGTCTGGTTCGCAAAACTTTTTAAATCACCCCCTTGTCAAGGGGGGGAGAATATGATAAACTATATGGCGTTTCCACGAATGGGGAAGTAGCTCAGTTGGTAGAGCATCACGTTCGCAACGTGGGGGTCGAGAGTTCGAATCTCTTCTTCTCCACCATCCTTCGCCTAAGGCTACGGATGGCAAGCCAGTTCGCGAGAAACGGTCAACCCGCTTTCGGCCGATTAAGGTCGCGCGGGATTTTTTATCCCTTCAACCTTGAATCTTTTTGATATAATTACTGCTATGAAAAAGATTGGTTTTTTCGGGGCCGGTAAAATGGCCGAGGGTATCTTGTCCGCAATCAACGACAAGAAGTCTGTAATCATGGCGGAGAAGGTCCCTGCCCGCGCGGCGGAACTCTCCAAACGCTACGGCGTGAAGGTCGTTGCCGACGCCCGAGAGGTCGCGGAGAAGGCGGAGCTGATTTTCATCGCCGTCCGTCCGCAGGACGTCGCTGCGCTCGCGGCGGAAGTGAAGCCGCTCTTGCGCGACGGTCAGACGCTCGTCTCGATCGTGGCCGGCAAGACGCTGGCGAAGCTGCGCGCCGCGTTCGGCACGAAGGCGCGGCTCATTCGCGTCATGCCCAATCTGGCGTTGCGCGCGAAGGCCGGCATGTGCGCCATCTGCCCCGGTCCGCGCACGCCCAAGGCGGATGTCGACCAGGTGTCGGCGATCCTCAACGGCGCCGGCGCGACGGTCGTGCTGAAGGAAAAGGACTTTGACGCGGTGACGGCGCTTTCGGGCTCCGGCCCCGCCTATTTCGCCTACATGGAGGAGGCGATGATGGAAGGCGGCATCGCCCTCGGACTCAAGCCCGCCGTGGCGCGGCTGCTGGCCGAACAGACGATGTACGGCACGGCGAAGTTCCTCCGCGAAAGCGGCATGGAGCTGCGTCCGTTCATCGACGGCGTCTGCACGAAGGGCGGAACGACGGCCGCCGGCATGGTGAAGCTCGACCGCCCCGCTTTCAAGAAGATGGTCGCGGCGACCTTGGCTGCCGCAGCTCGTCGCTCGCAAGAGCTCGCATGAGAATCGGCATTTACGGCGGCAGTTTCAATCCCGTCCACTACGGGCATCTCAACGTCGCCCGTTCGGCGTTGGCCGACCTCGCCCTCGACCGGCTGCTGGTGATTCCGGCGAACGTGTCGCCGTTCAAGGTCGATGCCGCGCCGGCTCCCGCGCTGTGGGACCGGCTGTCCCTCGTGCGGGCGGCCTTTGCTGACGATCCGCGCGTCACCGTCGACGAGCGCGAAGTGCGCCGTGGCGGCGTCTCGTACGCGATCGACACGGTGCGCGAAATCGCCGCGGAGAATCCGGGCACCGAACTTTTCTTCGTCATCGGCGAAGACTCCGTCGCGGGGCTGCCGCGCTGGAAGGACTGGGAGACGCTGCAAAAGCTGTGTACGTTCAAGGCCTATCCGCGGACAAAGGAATCCTCGACCGAAATCCGCACGCTGTTCGAACAGCATGCCGTGACGGTCAATCCCGACGCGAAGCTCGCGGCGACGGTGCGGGCGGGAATCGTCCGCAAGAACGGCTTCTGTCCCTGCCGGCTGCCGAAGTTGCCGGAGTTCTTCTGCCCCTGCGAGGAGTTCCGCGCACAGTTGCGCGACGACGCCTATCACGGACTGTGCCACTGCCGGCTTTACCTCAAGCCCTGAAGGAGACGCGAATGACGGACGGCGAGGCACTATCACGCAGCGCGGCGCTTTTGGGCGAGCAGACGGTGACGCGGCTTGGCGTGGCGCCGGTGCTCGTTGTCGGCGCCGGCGGCGTGGGGAGCTGGTGCGCCGAGGCGCTGGTCCGGACCGGGGCGCGGCGGCTGACGCTCGTGGACGACGATATCGTCGTGCCGTCCAACCTGAACCGCCAGGACGAGGCGACTGTCGCCACGCTGGGACAGCCGAAGGTCGAGGCGTTGCGTGATCGCCTCCTTGCGCTTGCGCCCGCAGTCCGGATCGCGGCGCTTGCCGTGCGCTATCCCGAGACGGACGGCGCTTTGCCCGCGGCACTTTGCCTGAAGGATTTCGCGGTCATTGTCGACGCCATTGACTCGGTCGGCTCGAAAGCGCGGCTGCTTCTGGACGCGGCGGACGCGGGGGTGCCGGTCGTCTCCTCCATGGGGGCCGCGCTGCGCGTCGATCCGACGCAGGTGACGGTGCGGCGGTTCGACCGCGTGGAGGGGGACGGACTGGCGCGAGCCCTGCGTCAGCGGTTCAAGAAAATCGGACGCTTCCCGGTCCGCCGGTTCGACTGCGTCTGTTCGACGGAGCCGCCGGCCGACGTGGCCGCGACGGGTGGCGTTCGCGGTTCGGTCATGCCCGTCACTTGCGCGTTCGGCATGGCGCTCGCGGCGCAGGCGATCCGTCTGTTGACGGACGAGAGGACGGACGGCGCGGAGCGCGCGCTATAGAGAGTGAGGACGGCAGATGGAGCGGTTGCAGAACGTTTTGAGTCATGCGGGGGTCGCGTCGCGGCGCCACGCGGCGGAAATCATTGCGGCAGGGCGCGTGACGGTGGACGGACGCGTCGTGTGCGAGCCCGGCGCACGGGTGGACCCCGCGGCGAAAATCGCAGTGGACGGACGACCGCTCGCCGCTCCCGCGCGGCTGCGCACGGTGATGCTCTACAAGCCGGTCGGCGTACTGTCGTCGATGAGCGATCCGTTTGGCGGCCGCACGGTCGCGGACTTAGTGCGCGTGCCCGAGCGCCTGGTGCCGGTCGGGCGGCTCGACAAGGAATCCGAGGGGCTGCTCCTGATGTCCAACGACGGCGATTTGACGCTGCGCCTGACGCATCCGCGTTATGAGCACGAGAAGCGCTACGTCGTGAAAGTCGCCGGCCGGTGGAGCGAGGAGAAGCTGCGGACGCTGCGCGGACCGGTCCGGATGCCGGACGGCTATGTGACGCGCCCGGTGCCGGTGCAGGTGCTGCGCGGACCGGAGCAGAACGTCACGCTGCTCGAGTTCCGTCTGCACGAGGGCCGCAAACGGCAGATCCGCTACATGTGTTCGGCCGCGCATCTTGTGGTGCTTTCGCTCAAGCGCGTCGCGGTCGGCGGCCTGCAGTTGGACGAACGCCTGCGTCCGGGCGAGTGGCGCGACCTGGACGCACGGGAGCTGGCGCTGCTGGAGGGGATGTCGTGAGCTGTTTCACGGAGACGCCTGATGGCGTGGTGCTGAACGTGCGGGCGCAGCCGCGCTCGTCACGCGCGGGAGTCGACGGACTGGTCGGCGACGCGGTCAAGGTGCGCATCCGCAGTGCGCCGGTGGACGGCAAGGCCAACCGCGAACTTATTGAGACGCTGGCCGACGCCTTTGACATTCCGAAGTCTCGCGTCGTCTTCCGCGGCGGCGAGACGTCGAAGACGAAGCGGATTCTCCTGGCGGGCGTGACGGCGTCGGACCTCCGGGGCATCCTCCCCCTGGCTTGAAAAGTTCCGCCCCTAATGCCTATTGCCTAACCGCCATTCAACTTTTTGCCAAGTGACGGCTCTTTTTTTGGTATAATATTTCATCAATGGCAGATCGTTTGCAGGTCGCTTCCTTTGAGGGGGGCGAATTGAGATTTCTCCTCCCGGAGACTGACTCCGGCGAGGTTGTGCTGGCTTTGCCATTGTCCCGTTTCATCGTTAGGGTTTTGCGGGTTCCGGCCGAGAATCGCGAGGATCCGGTGGGGTTTGCTACGCCCGTGCTGCAGGCGATGAGTCCGTATCCCGACGAACCGCTGACGGTGGGCTGCGAGACGGTGGGCGAGGCGGACGGATCGACCACCGTCATCGCGGCCGCGCTGCCGGAATCCGCCGCGGAGGACATTGCCGACGCGCTGGACGCGAAGAAGCTGAATGTCACGCGCGTCGATGCGCTTGTGCTGGGCCAGCTGCGGGGGCTCTGGGGGCAGGTGGGCACTGCGGCGGACCGACGAGTGGCGCTGCTTTTCGGAGGTGCCGACTGCCTGTCCTTCGTCGTGGTGGAAGGCGGTCTGCCGCTGGAGATCCGTGCGTTTGACGCGGCGAGCGACCTGCGGCGCGAAATCATGCTGTGTCTTTTGGAGGCCGAGGACTTCGGCGGGACGCGCAATTTGTCCGAAATCGTCTGTGTCGGCGATGTTCCGACCGAGGGGCTGGAGTCGTTCGCCCCAGTGCGGCGGCTGACCATTGGAGAGGATGCCGGTCTCGTCGGGGTGGCCGAACGCACGGCGGAGGAAGGGTCGCTTAATGTCCTGCCTGCGAGTTGGCGAGAGGTGTTGGACGAGACCCGCTTCAAGGCGAAGCTGGTCCGTCGGCTTGCCGTCGCGGGCGGCATCTGGCTCCTCCTGGTCGCGGTCCTGTTCGGCGTGCCGTTCGTCTACGAGCAGATGGCCGGCCACCAGAAGGCCCTCTGCAAGGAGCATCAGCGCACCTATCAGGATGTCAAGGATACGCGTGACAAGGTCGAGCTGGTGCACAAGTACTCCGACCATTCGCGCGGTGCGCTTGAGATCATGAAGGCGGTGTCGGATCGTCTGCCTCAGGGCATCGAGCTGGACAACTGGAGCTATCGGCGCGACGAGGGTGTGAAGGTGTCTGGATTGGCGGATGACGCTAACCTTGTCTACGAGTTCAAGAACCAGATGGCGGAGGTCGGCCTCGTGTCGGACGAGTCTGGCGCGGAGGACGTCGACGGCGAGGGGGATTCTTCCGACGTGGCGGAGCGCCTGTTCAAGGTCGTCCAACTGAACGGTCCGTCGGCCGGCAAGGGCGGCAAGCAGAAGTTCGACCTCGACTGTCGCTACCAGGGCGAAGAGGAGGAGGAATGAGCACGATGTCCCTGAAGGAGAAGGCCCTGCTGGCCACGCTGGGAGCGGTGCTCGCCTACGCGCTCGTCATTGCGCTCTGGGTGTTCAACCTCGACCGCAAGATGGGGTGGTGCCCGAAGTCATGGGGAGACGCGATACGCAAGTACCAGCGTGAAAGTGCCACCTACCGCGCCGAGTGCCGGCTCATTTCCGAGAAGGCGAAGTGGCGTCAGGCCTACGAGGACGAAAAGTCGGCTATGCCGATGTTCGAGGGCGGCCGCGCGACCGATACGACCTGGCTTAGCAAGATGGACGAGATCGCCAAGCGACACAACGTGGTTATTTCACAGCGGCAGGCCGGCAAGGAGACCGAGGCGGGAGATGTGCTGGAGCTGGAGATCGACGTCCGCAACTGGGAGGGTGCGCTGGAGTCGCTCGTCAAGTTCATCCACGAACTGGAGAACACCGAGGAAGGGATGTTCGACATCAAGACGATCAACTTCAAGCCCAGCTCGAAACGCGGCTATTTGAAGGGATCTTTTTCGCTGACATGCGCCTATATGAGGGAGTAACGAGATGAAGACGATGAAGACGCTTTTGGCAGTGGGGGCGACGGCGGTGTTGGCCGTCGTCGCGGTTGCGCAGGAGGCCGCCGCGCCGCGGCGGACTCTGCTGCGCCCCGGGCTCACGCGGCCTGTTCCCGCGCGCCCGACTGCAGCCACGGCAGATTCGCCGGTGGCGGAAAAGCCGACCGGTTCCGGGGCGACCTCCATCGAGTTCAACCAGACGCCGCTCGACCTCGTCATCGAAGTCTACCAGAACCTGGTCGGCAAGACGGTGCTGAAGGACCCGGGGACGCCGAGTCCGACGATCACCCTTAAGCCGAAGGCGGGACAGGCGTTGAGCGACGAGGACAAGATCGAGGCGATCGAGGCGGTGCTGGAGATGAACGGCGTCCACTTCGAGCCGTACGGCGAGAAGTTCGTCCGCGCCCTGCCGCGCGGCAAAGTGCGCAAGGAAGGCATTCCGCTGATCATGGACCCTGAGTCCGAGCTGCGCGAATCGACGCGCGTGGTGTCGGTGCGGATTCCCTTCAAGAACATTTCGGCGCAGGACGAGGCGATGAAGGCGCTCGAGGGCTTCAAGAGCGACACTGGCATCCTGCTCGTCTTCGAGCGCACGAATTCGATTCTGGCGACCGATACCGAGCAGAACATCAAGCGGATGCTGGAGATCGCCAAGTCCATCGACATCGCCTCGCCCGTGCTTGAAAACGTGTTCGTCCGCCAGATCAAGCACGCGGTCGCGAGCGAGATCAAACAGGCGCTGGAGACGATCGTGCAGGAGTCGCAGAAGGAGCTGGAGAAGGACGGTAAGGCGGTGCAGAACGCCCAGAACGCGGCTCCTGCTTCGCGTCCGATGTTCGGTGCGTCCCGCGGCGGCCTTCTCGGCCGCCAGCCGAAGGCGAACCAGCCGGAGACGCCCGCCCCGAACGCCTCGCTGGTGATGAGCGTTTCCGACGCCGACCGCGGCATGATCCGCGGCAAGGTGCTGATTCTCTCGGACGAGCGTTCGAACAAGCTGATCATCATCACCCAGAAGTCGAACATGGACTTCTTCGACAAGGTCATCGAGCAGCTGGACATCGAGACGACGCCGGACACGCAGGTGAAGGTCTACCGGCTTAAGTACGCCGAGGCGGAAGAGGTCAGCGACATGATCAACGACCTCATCGGCAACGCGCCGAGCTCGAAGAACTCGTCCAATAACCAGAACCAGAACGCCAAGGCCGGGTCGAACAGCAACCTGTCGCGCAGCCCCACCGCTGCGAATGCGCCGCGCAAGTCCGCCAACCAGAAGACGCCGAACGAGGCGAAGGCGGGCGAACTTTCGAAGGACAACACCGTCGTCCTCGCCGACAAGCGCATCAACGGCCTCGTCGTGATGACGCAGAAGGAGCTCGTGCCCGTCGTGGAGTCGATCATCGAGTCGATGGACATCAAGCTTTCCCAGGTGCTGATCGAGACGGTCATCATTGAGGTCGGTCTCGGCGACGGCATCGAGACGGGCATGGACTGGGTGCAGAAGGGGCGCAAGTCGACGCAGATCCAGAAGACCACGCCGAGCGGCGAGAATCTCTTCTATGTGAAGCGGACGACGACGCAGACGCAGTATGACGAGGACGGCGAGACCATCCTTTCGCAGACGGTGACGCCGATGATTGACTACACGAAGGAAGTGCTGGGGGGGTATGAAGCCTCCTCGCGGTCGACCGAGTCTCGCAAGATCGGCGAGGATACGTTTGGAAATCTCGTCACGGAGGTTTCCGAGGCCGCATCCACCATGTTCCCGATGGTCGGCACGGTCGTGCGCTCGGGCCTGATGAACACCTACGGCGGCGGCACGTCAGTCGGCCTGGGTGGCGGCTCTGACGGCGGCAACAGCGCCTTGGGCCTGGCGACGGGTCTGGCGACGAACCTCCTGTCGAAGTCCTTCAGCTTCGTTTTCGACTCTGACGAACTGGGGCTTTCGGCAATCCTCCACGCGGCGAAGACCGACAGCCATTCGAAGTACATCGCTTCGCCGATTATCATGACGCTGGACAACAAGGAGGCGACGATCGAGGCGACGTCGATGACCTACCTCTTCAAGGGCTATACCTATTCCGGCTCGACCTACAACGGCAGCGCGGTGCCGGACTACGAGCAGAAGGAGCTCGGCATCACCATCAAGGTGACGCCGAAGATCAATCCGAACGGCACGGTGATGCTGACGCTGGAGGAGGAGTATTCGCAGCAGGGGTCGGACCAGGCGATTACCGCCGCGGACGGCGTGAGCCGGATCAACGCGGCGACGACGGTGACGCGCAAGATGTCCGCCGACGCGCTGCTGGAGAACAACCAGACGGTGATTTTCGCGGGCATGACCGAGACGTACAAGACCGAGAGCGAGACGGGCATTCCCTTCCTGAAGGACCTTCCTTTCATCGGCTGGCTCTTTGGCTCAAGAGAGCAGAACGAAAAGCGCAGCGAGCTGCTCGTCTTCATGACGCCCTACGTCCTGAACGACGCGAACGCCGCCGAGGCGGAGGCCCTGCGCCGCAAGAAGGCGATTTCCGATCCGCGCGCCTGGGACGACCACGGCTGGTCGCTCTCGAAACTGGCTGACCCGGTCAGCGAGAAGGAGATGCTTCGCCGTCTGAAGGACGAGTGGAAGAAGCAGGACGAGGAACGCCGGACGCGGCTTGAGGTCGAGAAGGAGAAGGTCAAGCGCGCGAAGGCCCTCAAGGAGATGACGCTTGAGGAGCGCAACGCCTGGATCAAACTCCATCAGAAGGAGCTGGACGAGGAGGCGCAGGAAGAGCTGGAGAAGAAGCTGCTGGACAAGGAGAGTCAGGAGGAGCTCAAGAAACTCGCCGCCAGGGTCCGGAAGGAGAAGCTTGAAGAGGCCGAGCGCGAAATCAAGAAGATGGAAGAGATGACGACCTCGCAGAACGAGCGGGCGAAGCTGGACGCTGCGAAGGCCGAGGACGAGAAGGCGGAGAAGCCGACCGAGGCGGAGGATGAGCGAGCGAAACTGGAAGCTGCGAAGTCCGAGAAGGCGGAGGAGGCGAAGTGACCGCGTTTGCCGAGAACGCGGCGAACGTTTCGCATGCGACCGGGTTCCGGCGTCCGCTTCGTCCGGATGAGCAGCGGCTCGCCGATGCCGCCAAGCACGCGAGCGAGGAGGCCATTCGCGAGGCGTTTGCGGCGGGGCTTTCCATCACCATTGTCCGCGACGGATGGATCGTCAAGGTGGCGCCGGACGGAACCGAAACCCGCATCAGGAAACTGTGGGATGACTAACCGTTTCCGCATGATCGCCGGCCCGAACGGGTCGGGCAAGTCCACCTTGATGCGCCTCCTTGCCGAGGAGTACGCGGTCTTGAATGCGGATGACGTTGCGCGGCTGCCGCGGTGGTTTGCCCGCCTGATCCCGGCGATTCAGGCCGCATCCGCGAACGGGGAGACCGTGTGAAAGGAGGCCTGCGAGCGTGAATACCAAGACGATATCGTTTCTTGCCGTTACCTTGGCCGTGATCGCGGTCGCGGTGGCCGGCATTGTCGTTTCGAACAACCGGGCGACAGCGGCGCGGGCCGCGGCGGCGAAGGCCGAAAGCGCGGAGGCGGAGGCGGCGAGCGAGGCGAAGAAGGCGCGGGCCGAAGAGGCGGCGGAGGCGTCGCGGGCGGCGGCGAAGGCGAGCGAGGCGAAGAAAGCCGCCGAGGACCGCAAGAAGAAGGAGGCCGAGGCCACGATCGCGAAGGCCGAGGCGGAGACGGCGAAGGCCGAGGCGGACGCTCGCAAGGCGGAGGCGGCGAAGGCCGAGGCGGAAGCGCGCAAGGCGTCCGAACTCGCCGCGGCGGAGCGGTCGAAGGCGGCGGCGGCGAAGATCGAGGCGAAGAAGGCGGTGGACCTCGCTGCGGCGCAGGCCGCGGAAGTGCAGGCGAAGGCGCAGATCACCGCCGACGCGCTGGCGCTCGAGCAGCGCAAGTCCGAGGCCGTCATCGCCGAGGCGAAGTTGCTGGAATTGCGCAAACTCGACTTGGAGACGGCGGAACACGAGCTCTTGGAGTGGCGGCAGGACCTGGAGGAGCGCGAACGCGCCCTGCATCCGGAGAAGACCATCACCGACCTGGACTGGGCGGGCGGCACGGAGGACACGATCATCGACGACAAGGGCAATCTCAAGAAGCAGGTGAAGACCAAGTACGATCCTGAGACGGACATGGAGATTCCGCATGAGTCCCGGTTGCTGGCGAAGGCCGAGCGGTTGCGCGACGAGCAGCTGGAGAAGCAGGCGGGAACGGTCCGTCAGAAGGTGATCGGCCAGCTGGAGGCGCTTTACGTGGACGCGCTGCGGCGGGACGACGTGATCGCGGCCAAGTATTTTCGCGAAAACATCCTGATCCTCTACCCGGACTGGAAGTTCAAGGGCGGAGAGGCGGCGAAAAATTCTAACGGAGAAGCAAAATGAGTCTTTCGGTTGGTATTGTCGGATTGCCGAACGTCGGCAAGTCCACGCTCTTCAACGCCCTGACCAAGAAACAGCAGGCGGCGGCGGAGAACTATCCCTTCTGCACCATCGAGCCGAACTCGGCGATCGTCGAGGTCGCGGACGCGCGGCTGGAGAAGCTGGCCGAGCTGGCGCATCCCGAACAGATCATCCGCGCGACGGTGGAGTTCACGGACATCGCCGGACTCGTGAAGGGCGCGTCGAAGGGCGAGGGCCTCGGCAACAAGTTCTTGGCGAACATCCGCGAGTGCGACGCGATCCTGCATGTCGTCCGGTGCTTCGAGAACGACGACATCATCCATGTCCAGGAGGGCGGCAACAAGTCCGCGCCGATCGATCCCGTCGGCGACGCCGAGGTCATCGAGACGGAACTCGTCCTGGCGGACATGGAGCAGCTGCAGAAGCGCTATGAGCGCGTGAAGAAGGAGGCGCAGGCGAAGCCGCCGATGCGTCCCGAGGCCGAGGCGTGCGCGGCGCTGTTGAAGCACCTGGAGGCCGGCAACCCCGTGCGGTCCTTCCCGCGCAAGGAGGGCGACGCGACTTTGAACGTCCTGAAGGAGCTGCATTTCCTCACCGACAAGAAGGTCATCTACTGCGCGAACGTGGCGGACGACAACGTGACGGGCGAGGGGAACGCCCATGTCGCGGCGCTTCGCGACTACGCGGCGAAGCAGGGGAGCGAGCTGGTCGTTATCTGCGCGCAGATGGAGGCCGACCTCGCGGGACTGTCCGATGACGAGGCGAAGGAGTTCCTACAGAGCTACGGACTCGAGGAGTCGTCGCTTGACCGGACGATCCGCCTGGCGTACGACACGCTGGGGCTGGCGAGCTTCCTGACGGCGGGACCGAAGGAAGTGCGCGCGTGGACGTTCCGCAAGGGCTGGAAGGCCCCGAAGTGCGCTGGCGTCATCCACACCGATTTCGAAAAGGGCTTCATCCGCGCTCAGGTCGTGGCGTTCGAGGACTACATCCGCTTCGGCGGCGAGGCCGGTGCGCGCGAACACGGCGTCCTCCGTCCCGAGGGCAAGGAATACGAGATGAAGGACGGAGATGTCGTCGAGTTCATGTTCAACTGATTTCGCTTTCGTTGAAGAAATGCCTTCTTGTTTCGTGTCGCGCAAGCGACTTGCGTTCAACTCCATCCACAGTTTACAATCGCACCCCACCTGGATGAACTGAGAGCCGCGCACAGGCGCGGCGATTTTGGTATAATATTTGGCGTCTTGCGGGTTGAATAAGGTGATAAGTTGCTAATAGGGTATTGAATTAGGTGTTTCGCGCGCAAGATTGGTGATATTATAGTATAATCTTGATGGTTTTGATTTTATGAATAGTTTCTCTGCGATTCTGTCGAAGCTTGATGCATTGCCGCTGAATGTCAGCTGGCAACTTGAGTCTATTGCCGAAAAGCGCGGGCATCAGGAGCTGTATACGCATCAGTCGCCTGAACAGCTTGCGCGGTTGCGTGAGTATGCGATGGTGGAAAGTGCCGTGTCGTCCAACCGCATCGAAGGCGTTGAGGTGGACGGAGATCGCATCGGTACGATTGTCTTTGGTAACGGCATTATGAAAGATCGGGACGAGGAAGAGGTTCGCGGCTATCGAAAGGCTCTTGATTTGATTCATACCGCATCGGAAACCTTGCCGCTTTCGTTGGAGACCATTTGTCGTTTTCATTCGCTGTCTCGTCCGTCCATTTGGGATTCCGGAAAGTTTCGTGCGAAAGAATGCGAGATTATCCAGACCTATCCAGACGGTACGTCGCGTGTCAGGTACAAGGCTGTTGCGCCTAAGCTGGTTGTTCCTGAGCTTGAGGCGGCGATTGAGGCGTATGAGAACACGGTGATGGCTGGTCGCATTTCTCCGTTGGTCGCACTGGCTGCGTTCAATCTTGATTTTCTCTGCATCCATCCGTTCCGAGATGGAAACGGTCGTGTTTCACGACTTCTTTTGCTGTACATGCTTTATCGACAGGGATACGAAGCCGGTCGCTATGTCAGCGTCGAGCGGATGATCGAGTTGTCAAAGGATCGCTACTATGAGACGCTGGAGAAGTCGTCCGTCGGCTGGCATGAAGGCAGGCAGAATATCTGGCCGTATGTGAATTACGTGCTTTACACGATTGGCGAGGTGTATGAGGAGTTTGAGAATCGGTTTGCAAAGTCTGGCCAGAAGCGTGGCGAAAAGACGAGGAGCGTGGAGTCTGTGTTGAACGGCACGGAAGGCAAGTTCACGCTTCGTGACATTGAATGGAAATGTCCGGGGGTCAGCAAGGAGACGATCAGATCCGTGCTGAAGGCTCACCCTGACTGTTTTGTCTGCGATGGCCGCGGCGTGTCAGCGCGCTGGTTGAGGATCAAAAACATACAGCCCGATTGCCGCTGACTTAAGAACAAGATTGCCGCAAAACCATCTGATAATACAGTCAATACGCAAAATAGTACAGTCGGCAACGAAAATCGTACAGTTGTCCGCTCTCGGCGTTGAGGCCGTGAAACCGCGCCGCCTCAGGGCTGGGCGGAAGGGGAGAACTGGCGGATGGCCGGCTGGGCGGCGCCGGTCTTGAGCAGGATGAAGCGCGCGGCAGTCGCGCCGTCGGGTACGGCGTACTTCTTTGCCGAGGAGCGCTTGACGAGATCGCGGTAGGCTATGAGCACGCGGTTGGTCGCGTCGAGGAAGCTGATGCAGAGCTGGACGGGCGCGCTTTGCTGGTCGAGCCGCAGGTTGGCGCAGACTTTCCTGTCCGCCGGGGCGATGGCGAGGGTCTGCCGCGAGACGATTTTGGCCGGATCCTCGTCCGCGCTGACCTGGGTCACGGCGATGCGGTTGACGACCTGCGTCCGCGGCGCGAGCAGATAGGCCGCAATCCCGACAGCGGCCGTCAGCAGGAGGCCGAGAAAAATCAGTCGGCGGCGCAGGCGGCCAGGCCCCGTCCCGCGCTGGAGCACGCTGGCGACGGAAAAGGGCAGGAAGCGGAAAGTGACCGTACGGGCGCACGAGTCGTAAAGGACATAGGACGAATGGCATTCGCCGTGGGATTCGCGGGGATAGCCGACGGAGCCGGGATTGACGATGTAGCGTTTGCCGTCCTCGAGCGTGAAGTCCTGCGGGGCGACCGCGTAGACGGCGCCGCTCTGGCCGGTCACGAACAGGGCCGGCACGTGCGTGTGCCCGACAAAGACGAGCTGGGCGTCGGTCGCTTCGAAATTGGCCCGCGCGTCGTCCTCGCTTTCGACATAGCAGAAGTCTTGCGGGGAGGTGAGGTCGCCGTGAGTCGCGCAGGCACCTTCGATCGCGCCGGTGTAGGGGAGCGAGCCGAGCCAGGCGAGGTCGGCGGACGAAAGGGCGTCCCGATGGCGTCGCACGGCGTCGCCGGCGAGATCGATGAAGCTGGAGGCGTCGATTCGTCCCGTGACAGCGTCGTCGTGATTGCCGGCGAGGACCAGCGCGGCTTCGCGGCGGATCAGCGCGAGCGTTTCGCGCGGCAGCGGTCCGTAGCCGACAATGTCGCCGAGGCAGACCACGCGCTCCGCTCCGTTGGCGCGCGCATCGGCGAGGACATGCCGCAGCGCGGATTCGTTGGCGTGGAGGTCGGAGAGGATCGCGTAAACCATGTCGCGGCGGAACTGGGTGTGCGGCTTAGGCCCGTTCGGGCCGGACGCGGCGGCGGAGGGAGAGGACGTTCACGAGGTTGAGGGCGTAGAGGACGATCAGCAGCACGACGACGCCGAGGTAGCCGAAGCCGAGACGGTCCGAAACGAGGATGGCGGCCTGGTTGCCGACGAGCCCCGCGACGCCCCAGGCGGACAGGACCGCGCCGTGGATCTTCGAGATGTTGGTCATGCCGTAGTGGTCGGCGAGGATCGCCGGAATCACCGAGAAGCCGGCGCCGTAGCAGGCGTTGATCACCAGCAGGGCGACGCCGATCGCCGCCGGCCAGAGGCTGAGCGTCATCACGCCGACCGAGATGGCCAGGATGATGAGCAGGATGTTGAGCCGCAGCGCGAGGCGGTCCGACCACCAGGCGAACAGGAACCGGCCGCCGCCGTTCATCAGACCCGACAGCGCGACGATGGCCGTCACCAGTCCCGCGGAATAGCCGACGGTTTCGCTGGACATCATCTGCTTGGCCAGCGGAATCAGGCAGAGGCCGCAGCTGATGTTGAGGAGCATGAAGAGCCAGGCGCGGAGAAAGGCGGGGTCGGCCAGCAGCTGGCGATAGCGGAATTCGGTCGCGGGGAGGTCGTGGCCGAAGGTGGCCTGCGTCGTGGCGGGCTTTTTCAGCAGCAGGGAGGAGATCCCCATCGGCACCGCGTAGAAGACGGCGAACGCCACGAAGACGCGGGTGATGCCGAACGCCTCGAAGCCGCGCAGGCGGAACATGGCGACGGACGAGGCGTCGCCCCAGGAGATGCCTTTGTAGAGAATCGTGGAGAGGGTGGAGCCGAGGCCGAAGGAGATGATCGGCAGGGCGGCCGCGAGGGCGCGGTGCTTCTCGAACCAGAGCATCATCGTCTTCACGGGGGAGATGTAGATGATGCCGGTGCCCGTGCCGACCAGGAAGCCGTAGCCGAGATAGACGAGCGCGAGGCTGCGGCGGCAGACGCCGAGTTCGGTGACGAGCAGACCCGCGAGGAAGAGGGTCGTGCCCACGAGCGTCGAGAGGCGGATGTTCTTTTCGACGATCTTGCCGAAGAAGGCCGCGCCCATGCCGAGGAAGAAGATGCCGAGGGAGAAGGCGAACTGCACCTGCGCCTTCGTCACGGGGGCGTCCGCCGTCGAGATGTAGGAGGCGATGCCGTCCGAGAAGTTGGTGAACGCATAAATCTGCCCGACCGAGACGGCGAGCAGGAACGCCGGCAAAACCGCACGCAAGAATTTCTTCATGATTGCACCATCCTTGATTGCATGGGCCACTGCGGACCCGCTACCCGACGATGCCCAGGCGAGCGACTTCATCCGTTCCGTGGTTCATGTGGTGGAATCCACTCGGAATACGCATTCCTATCGCCAGTTCCACGGACTCCTCTATCATACCATATCGTCGCTTCGTGTGCAACTGCCACATTCCAATTTTTTGTAGCGATCGCGATTTTCTGAATTTATGGTATAATCTTAATTATGAAACATGCTTTGACTGTCGGGCTGGCGGGGGCGTTGTCCCTGTCGGCGGTTGCCTATCCCAAAGTCTGTACGGCGGATGTTTCGACGCCTGAGAAGCTTGCGGTGTTGGCAAGGTCGCAGTAAGTGAGCATCTGAAAAACATATTTGAAACTGGAGAACTTGTTCAGGTTGAAGGCTTTCGCACGATAAAGCGTTGCATCGAGTACTATAATCTTGCGAACTCCTATTGCGTTTTCGACATCTGGCAGGTTGCGGTCGTGGACGAGGAAATGGTAAAATATGAAGAAAGCCGTGCGCGTTGCGCGGCATGAGAAACATGAAGAACGGCGAGAAGAGCGTGGCGGCGGTTGACGGACTTTATCGGTCCGTCCGCAAGGTCATCGAGGAAGGCCGCAAGGTCGTCTCGATTGCCGCGAACGCCGTTCTCGTCCGGCAGAACTGGTCCATCGGCAAGCTGATCGTCGAGGACGAGCAGAAGGGACGCCGCAAGGCCGAATACGGCAAGAAGACGCTGGAAGCGCTGTCCGCTCGGCTGATGCTGGAATACGGTAATGGCTATACGCTGACGAACCTCAAGTACATGCGTCAGTTCTATCTCGCATTTCCAATTGGTCACGCACTGCGTGACGAATTGGGCTGGACGCATTACCGCATTCTGATGCGCGAGGACGATCCGATTGCGCGCGAGTGGTACATGAACGAGTGTGTGGCGGGCGGATGGAGTTCGCGCGATCTGGACCGTCAGGTGTCGACGAACGCCTACCATCGGCGCTTGGCGGCGGCGAATCCCGACCGGCGTCGGAAGCTGAAGGAACTGCCGTTGACGAAGCTGCCCGCCAAACCGAAGTCTCTGGTGCCGGCGGACTTCATCAAGAATCCGATGATGCTGGAGTTCCTTTCCCTGCCGGAGGACGTAAAGCTCCGCGAGACAAAGCTGGAGTCGGCGATCATCTCGCACCTGAAGGACGTGCTGATGGAGCTTGGACGCGGTTTTTCGTTCGTTGCGCGGCAGAAGCACATGCGGTCCGGTTCGGACGATTACTTCATTGACCTTGTCTTCTACAACTACGTCCTCAAGTGCTTCTTCCTTATCGACCTCAAGATGGGCAAGGTGACGCACAAGGACGTCGGACAGATGGACATGTACCGCAGGATGTTCGACGACCAGATCTGCGGCAAGGACGACAACCCGACGGTCGGCATCGTCCTCTGCGACGAGACCGATGCGGCCATCGCCCGTTATTCGGTCCTGCACGACAACAAGAACATGTTCGCAGTCAAGTATTCGACGGTCATGCCCTCCGACGAAATCCTCCGCCGCGAAATCGAGACGCAGAAGGAACTCTACCGCCTGCAGATGTTGGATGAGGAATTACCCGAACCCACGCGGCCGATTCGCGCCAAAAGGAAAGGTGGTGTGAAATGAAGCCCTCACTTTTAACTAAAACCGAGATTGTGGCATCGAAAGCGACTGTTCCCGTGCCGGTGGACATTCGTCCGTTGATTTACGAGATTCGCGGGCGGCAGGTGATGCTTGACCGAGATCTGGCGGCCATCTACCAGGTTTTGACAAAACGGCTTAACGAACAGGTACGGCGAAACATCGAGCGATTCCCCGATGAGTTCATGTTTCAGCTCACGAAGGATGAGATGAATGAACTGGTCGCAAATTGCGAC
>JAZQPI010000042.1:0-4931 GCA_045628545.1 Kiritimatiellia bacterium | reverse complement strand
CGAATTGCGGAAATGTTATGCAGGTAAACGCAAGTCCCCCTCCCGGGAGGGGTGGAGGAGGAATCCGCTATCCATCGATCCTACCCCTTGTTTCCAGCACTCAACGCAAAACCATGTTTGCATTTACTTCTGGAGGCGGCGAGTCCCAATAATGCTGGTCCCCAAATGCGATGGGTGTGGAAATCTGAAGGTGCTTTTTGGTATACTAATCGGTAATGAAAAAAATAATCATACTTCTTGCCGTCTTTGTGGCCGGCTTTGCATTTTCGGATGTCTTCGAACGGTTGTCTCCGCCGCCACGCCTGACGGTGCGCCTGGGGGTGCGCGGAGAGGTTGAGTTGGCGGAGCCAGAGCCGTCAGCGTCAAATACATGGTATCGGCTGACGGTGCGCAACGGGCGACCGCTCTATGATGGCTCTCCCCTTGGCAAGCGCTACGCCAAGGCTACCTTCTACCAGCTGCAGTCGCTTTGCGCGACTTCTCGCGTTCCCGACTGCGTGGTGACTGACTGGCCCGACACGGCTTTGCGCGGGCTGGAGGTCGATGCCTCAAGCCCCGGCGGTGACGCGATCGCTCTGCGGACAATCCTCGTCGAATCAGCTCGTCACAAGCTCAACCTCGTCGTCTGGAAGCTGCCCGTGGGCACGAATGACGTGTTTGAGGGCGTGTCGGACAATGAATACAAACGGATGGCATATTTCTCCTGGAAGCAGGGCATATATCTTGTGCCAAGCGTCAATCTTGAAAAAGCCCCCGACGGTGGGGTGCAGTGGCTTGAGAAGTTGCTGGCCTTGACGCCTCCTTCCGGCCTTCAGTATGTCGATTTGCGCGGAGAGGTGTCAGAGGGTGCGCGTCGTCTGTTGGCCGAAAAAGGACGTACTCTTCTCGCCGAAGTGCCGGATGCGCGGCGCATGCCGGCACCGGTCGTAGCGCCTGGTAAGGTCGATGCGCTGCCGCCAGATCTGGTGCGGTGGTTGTGGCGTGGGGAGTGCGAGAAGAAATGAAGACCTATGTCTGCGGGCATCGCAATTCGGACGTCGACTCCGTGATGAGCGCCTTCGCGCTGGCCGACCTGCGCCGGCGGACGGGGCTCGAAAATGTCGAGGCCGTGTGCGCGGGTCGGCTGCCCGAAAAGGCGAACTGGGTGTTCGCGCACTTCGGCCTGCCGCCGATCCGCGCGAAGAACGACGTCTATGTCCGCGTGCGCGACCTCGTCGACGCGTCCGTGCTGGTGATCGACCCCGGGCTTTCCCTTCTGGAGGCGCTGAAGCGGCTGGAGCAAAGCGGCGAATCGTCGCTCCCCGTACGGGACGGAAACGGCGGTTTTGCGGGAATGCTCTCGCCGGCGAAGCTGCTGGGGCTGTTCATCGCCAAGTCCGATCTTTCGATTCCCGTCCTTCAGGCGCCGCTCCACCATTGCGCCCAGGTGCTGGTCGATACGGACCGGGTCCATGACGTGCGCGGGGCGGCCGTCCGCAGCACGCACAACCATTTCCCGGTCGTGGACGAGTCCGGCCGGCTGATCGGCACCGTCCTCAAAAGGGCGTTCGCCGAGGAGCCGCCGTTCCGGATGATCCTCGTCGACCACAACGAACTCGACCAGGGGATCCCCGGACTGGAGGAGGTGCCGGTGATCGAGGTTGTCGACCATCATCGCATCGCCTTCGCCGCGACGAAGACGCCGATCAAGTACACGGCGGACGTGGTCGGTTCAACCTGCACGCTGGTGGCGCGGATGTTCCGCGCGGCTGGCGAGCGGCCGACGAAGGAAGTCGCCGGCGTTCTGCTGGCGGGTATCGTCGCCGACACGCTTTTCTTCCAGTCGCCGACTTCGACCGAGACGGACCGGACGATGGCCGCCTGGCTGGAGAAGCTGTGCGGCGAAACGGGCGGGACGCTTTTCGAGGGCATGATGGCGGTCGCGTCTCCGCTCGCGCTGATGGGGGCCGAGGAGGCGGTCTGGGCAGATGCGAAGAACTACTCCGAGGGCGGCCGCCGTTTCGTCCTGTCCCAGATCGAGGAATCCCAGCTGGCGGTCTTCCACCGGCATCTGCCCGAGTTGCGGTCCGCGCTCGAGAAGGCGGTTGCGGAGAAGGGGCTGGACTTCATGGCGCTGATGGTCACCGATCCCGTCCGCGCGCATTCCGAACTGCTGTTCGTCGGCGACGAGTCCGTTCGCCGTTCGCTGCCTTATCGTCGGGGGGCCAGCGGAATCCTTGAACTGCCCGGCGTCCTGTCCCGCAAGAAGCAGCTGCTGCCGGCGATGCTGGCGGTGCTGGGGTGACGTATGGGCTGGACGGGTGCGGTATTGGGCGCGTTGGCCGGGCGGATCCTTTTCGGAGGGGCCTTGGGTACGCTGTTCGGCGCGGTCTGCGGTCACGAAATCGAAAAGCACTCGAACAAGCCGAAACGGGCGTCGTCGAAAAAGTCCGACGTCGATTCGGACAGCGCGGAACGCGCGCTGGTCTTCTGCGCTTCCGCTTCCGCGATGTTCGCGAAAATGGCCAAGGCGGACGGGTCGATATCGCAGCGCGAGATCGCGGTGGTCGAGCGCTGTTTCGCCCGGCTGGGCTTCGCGGCCGAGACCCGGAGGTATGCGATCCAGGCCTTTCGCCGCGCCAAGCAGGACGGACATGACATCCGCGAATACGCGCAGGACTTCGCGCGGGTCGTGAAGTCCGTCGAGATCCGCGAGCTCCTTTACGAATTGCTGTGGGACCTGGCCTGCGCGGACGGCGAGCCGGTCGAGGCGGAGGTGCGGATTCTGCGTGACCTCCCGTCGGCGCTGTCAATTCGCTCGGAGTGGTACTCTCTCTTCGCGAGGCAGCGGCTTGGGGCCAGGCGATCAGGTGGTGGCGCACGCGCAAATCGCGACGAGCTGGCCGAGGCCTATGCCACGCTGGGCGTGGAGCCGTCGGCATCAGACGACGAGGTGCGGCGTGCCTATCGTGAGAAGGCGAAGAAGTGCCATCCGGACGTGTTGCGCTCTCAGGGTCTGCCGGACGAAATGATCGGACGCGCCACCGAGAAAATGGCGCAGATCAATGCGGCGTGGGCGACAATCCGGTCGCATCGCGGCTTGTAGTAGCGGAGGGAATAGGTGGAAACGACTCTCCATTTGTCCGAACGGCAACGGCAGACCCAGAGCATGGGCGCCCAACAGCTGCAGAGCATCCGGCTGCTGGCCAAGTCGCTTCCTGGCCTTCGGGCGGAAATCGCGGCGGAGATCAGCACGAACCCGGCGATCGAGGACGTCGACCATCCGCTGGAGACTTCGCTTTCGGACGTGGAGGCCCGTCAGCGCGAGGAGACGCACGAGCCGGACTATCCGGAAGACGACTTCACGCCGGGGACGAGCGCGGACGAGGCTGCGGCTGAACGACGGCAGGCGTTCTTCGACCGCCAGGTCAAGACCGAGACCCTGCAGGAGCATCTGCTTTCGCAGCTGCCGCTGTCGGACATCGCGGCAACTGACTGGCCGCTCGCGGCGGTGCTCGTCGGGGATCTGGATCCGAACGGCTACTACCGGGGTTCGCTGGCGGACGCCTGCATGGCGTTCGGCCGCACGGAGAAGAACGTGCGCGCGCTGCTGGCGAAAATCGCCGCGCTCGACCCCTGCGGCTGCGGCGCGACGACGCCGCAGGAGTGTCTGCTGGCCCAGCTGGACAAGCTGGAGGATTCGCCGTACGAGGAGGATGTGCGCCAGATCATCCTGCACCACCTCGAAGACGTGGCCGCCGGCCGTTTCGCGACGGTGGAGCGCTCGCTCGGACTGACGCGGGAGCAGTACGTCGGGGCGATCAAGGAACTGCGGACGCTCGACGCCTTTCCGGGGCGGGCGTTTCCGAGCGAACGGGACCGGGTGGAGTACGTCAATCCCGAGATTCACGCGGTGCGGTGCAAGGACGGCTGGTTCGCGGAGACGGACCGGCGTTCGCTGCCGGAAATCCGCATTTCGCGGACTTTCGAGCGGCTGCTCTCCGATCCCCGCCAGAGCGAGGAGACGAAGCAGTATGTCCGCGAACGCATCGAGGCCGCGCGGGCGTTTCGCGACGCGGTCGAGCGGCGCCAGGAGACGGTGGCGGCGATCGCCCAGGCTATCTTCGACCGCCAGCAGGGATTTTTCGAGCAGGGCTTTCCGGCGCTCGTGCCGCTGACGGAGTCGGAAATCGCCGAGGCGGTCGGCGTGAGCGTGGCGACGGTGTCGCGCACGGTGTGCGACAAATACGCCCAGACGCCGTTCGGAACGGTCGAACTGCGGCGGTTCTTCGTCTCCGGCATCAAGACGACCGACGGCGGGTCGCTTACGCAGGACGCGGTTCTGAGGAAACTCAAGGCGGTCATCGCGGCGGAAGATCCGCATGCGCCGCTGTCCGACGACCAGCTGGCGGCGGAACTGCGCAAGTCGGGCCTGGAGCTGGCGCGGCGGACGATCTCCAAGTACCGCGGGCAGCTCGGCCTGCCGAACGCGGCGCATCGGCGGCGGGAGTGATCGAAACGGAGGAGGGTAATGGAACCTTTGACTTTGACGTTCGGCGTACGCAGCTACGAAACGGGCGTGGACAACCGCCTGAGCCTGCCTTCGGTCTGCAACTATTTCCAGGAGGCTGCGGGTGAACACGCCCGCCGTCTGGGCTTCGGCATCTTCAAGTTGCAGCAGGAGGGGCTTTCCTGGGTGCTGTCGCGGCTTCATCTGCGGGTGGAGGGACGGCTTTCCTGGGGCGACCGCGTGACGCTTGAGACCTGGCCGTGCGGCTTGCGCGGACGTCTCTCCGCGCTGCGGGACTTCTGCGGCACGGTTGACGGCGGCGAGGGACGGTTCGAAGGCGTCAGCGAGTGGCTTGTCGTGGATCTTGCCGGACGGCGGATCGTCCGTCCGCCGACGGCCTTTTGCGACCTCGTGTCGGCGCCGGCGCCGCGCGTGGCGCTGG
>JAZQPI010000041.1:0-19113 GCA_045628545.1 Kiritimatiellia bacterium | reverse complement strand
TGGACGGGATCAAGGTTCATGCGGGTGGCCGTATCAACGGCGCGGAAATCGCGCGCGTCGAGTGGTCCCGCGAGGGCAAGGTCCCGCTGCACACGCTCCGTGCGAACATCGACTACGGTTTCGCGGAAGCCAACACCACGGCCGGCAAGATCGGCATCAAGGTGTGGATCTGCAAGAAAGAAGGTTTCCAGGCTCGTCCTCCGCGCGGCGAAGGCCGTCGCGAGCGCCGTGGTGACCGCAAGGAAGGGAAGTAAGCCATGCCTCTGATGCCTAAGAGAGTGAAGTACCGCAAGGTCTCGAAGGGCAACCGTTCCGGTTACGCCACTTCGGGCACCGAGCTCGCGTACGGCGGATTCGGCCTCAAGGCCCTGACCCGCGGTCTCCTCACGGCGACCCAGATCGAGGCCTGCCGCGTCGCCATCAACCGTGAAATGAAGCGCAAGGGCAAGCTGTGGATCCGCGTGTTCCCCGACAAGCCCGTCACGCGCAAGCCGATCGAAGTGCGTATGGGCGGAGGCAAGGGCAACCCGGAGTTCTGGGCGGCCGTCATCCTCCCCGGCAAGGTGCTCTTCGAGGTCGGCGGCGTTTCGGAGGAGGTCGCCAAGGAGTGCCTCCGTCTCGCGGCCACCAAGATCGGCATTCACACGAAATTCATCACCCGCGCAGGAGTTAAGATCTAATGAGCTCGGAAACCAATACCCGCGGCGCGCGCAAGTTGCGCAAAGGCGTCGTCGTCTCCAAGTCCGGCGCGAAGACCGTCAAGGTTGCGGTCTCGTACCGCGAGCGCCACCCCGTGTACGGCAAGATCGTCACGCGCACGAAGAACTATCATGCGCACGATGAGGAGGACACGGCCAAGGTCGGCGATACCGTCACCATCATGGAAACGCGTCCGCTCTCGGCGACGAAGCGCTGGCGCATCGTGAAGTAAGGGGAACTCGATCATGTTGCAGGAACTCTCCAATCTCGTGGTTGCGGACAACACCGGCGCCAAGCGCGCCATGTGCTTCCGCATCCTGAAGCAGCGCAAGGAGTACGCGCACCTCGGCGACGTCATCCGCGTCGCCATCAAGGAGGCCTCTCCGACCTCCTCGATCAAGAAGGGGTCGGTCGCGACGGCCGTCATTATCCGTACGGGCCAGCCGATCCGCCGCGAGGACGGCTCGACGGTCCACTTCGACCAGAACGCCTGCGTTCTCGTCGACTCGAAGCTCAACCCGATCGGCACCCGCGTGTTCGGGCCGGTCGCCCGCGAGCTCCGCGAGAAGAACTACATGAAGATCCTTTCGATGGCACCGGAAGTGGTCTGACAAGGAGCAAACAAATGGCTATCGCACGAATCAGGAAGAACGACACCGTGATCATGACCAGCGGCATCGACGCTGGCAAGACCGGTACCGTCATCAGCGTCAACCCGAAGAAGGGCACCGCGATCGTGGGCGGTCTCAACGTCCACAAGAAGGCGATGCGCCGGACCGAGAAGACGGAAGGCGGACTCATCGACAAGGAGCTCCCGATCAAGCTCTGCAAGCTGATGCCCTACGACGCCGACAAGAAGGCCGGCACCCGCGTGAAGACGGGGGAGAAGGACGGCAAGAAGGCTCGCGTCTCGGTCAAGAGCGGCAAGGCCCTCTAAGGTTAAGGAACAATCATCATGGCAAGACTCAAAGACGAATACGCGAGCCGCATGGTCCCCGAGCTTGAGAAGAAGCTCGGCACCACGAACAAGATGCTCGTTCCCCGCCTTCAGAAGATCGTCATCAACATGGGCTTCGGCATCGTCACCAAGGACGAGCAGAAGACCCTCGTGGACGACCTGACGGCGATCACCGGCCAGAAGCCCATGCTCTGCCGCGCGAAGAAGTCCATCTCGAACTTCAAGCTGCGCGAGGGCATGGTCATCGGCGCGAAGGTCACGCTGCGCGGCGAGCGCATGTGGGAGTTCGCCGAGCGTCTGATCTCGGCGGCCCTCCCCCGCATCCGCGACTTCCGCGGCGTTCCGAACCGCGGCTTCGACGGCGCCGGCAACTACACGCTCGGCATCAAGGAGCATACGATCTTCCCCGAGCTGATCGAATCCTCCGCCCAGAGCGGCATGGACATCACGTTCGTGACCAGCTCGACCGACAACAAGGCCTGCAAGGAGCTTCTCAACTCCATGGGCATGCCGTTCGCAGGAAGGAACTAAGTCATGGCTAAGCAGTGTCTGATTGAAAAGCAGAAGAAGGCCCCGAAGTTCAAGGTGCGCGCGTACAACCGCTGCCAGCGCTGCGGACGTCGCCACGCCTACATCCGCAAGTTCGGCGTCTGCCGTCTGTGCTTCCGCGAACTCGCCGTCGCCGGCCTCATCCCCGGCGTCACCAAGGCCTCGTGGTAACGAATTAGGAAAGGAATCCCAAAATGGCAATAGATCCCATTTCCGATATGCTGACGATTATCCGCAACGGCATCAAGGCTCGCCTTTATTCCGTTGAGGTCCCGGCCAGCAATCTCAAGGGCGAGATCGCCCGTGTCATGAAGGACGCCGGCTTCATCGCCGACTGCGTCACGACGAGCGCCTTCCCCAAGAAGCTCGTGATCACGCTCAAGTACACGGCGAAGGCCGTCCCGGCCATCACCGAGATCAAGCGCGTCTCGAAGCCCGGCCTGCGCCGCTACGTGGCGGTCGGCGAAATCCCCGCCGTCCTCGACGGCATGGGGCTGGCGATCCTCTCCACCTCCAAGGGCGTCATGTCCGGAGTGGAGGCGAAGAAGCAGAAGCTCGGCGGCGAGCTCATCTGCACGGTTGCATAATCATTCAGGAGTCTAAGACAATGTCTCGAATCGGTAAAGAACCTGTCAAGCTCGCGGACGGCGTCACGGTCGATGTCGCGGGTCAGAAGGTGACGGTCAAGGGGAAGCTCGGCGAGCTCTCCTACACGATGCATGACGGCATCACGGCGAAGGTGGAAGACGGCAAGATCGTCTGCGAGTGCGCGGACGACGCGGCGCTCGGCAACTTCCACGGTCTCGCCCGCGCGCTGATCAACAATATGGTGATTGGCGTGTCTCAGGGCTACACGAAGCAGCTCTCCATCGACGGCACCGGCTTCAAGGCCGTGCTCAAGGGCAAGGAGCTCGCGCTTTCGCTCGGCTTCGCCTCCCCGAAGATCTTCGTGATCCCCGACGGCCTCACGGTCACCGTCGAAAACGACGGTCTCCAGGTGACGCTCAAGGGCATCGACAAGCATCTCGTCGGCGAGTCGGCCGCGCGCATCCGCTCGTACTACCCCGCCGAACCCTACAAGGGCAAGGGCATCAAGTACGTCGGCGAGCGCATCCGCCGCAAACAGGGCAAGAAGGTCGCCTAATGGCGGCGTAAGGAGTAAGCGAAATGAGTTTCAATCGCAAAGTTCAGCGCCAGAAGCGGCATCTCCGCCTGCGTCAGCGCGTGATCGGGACGGCGGCGCGCCCGCGCATGTCGATCTGCGTCACGAACAAGAACATGTACGTCCAGTTCATCGACGACGACGCGGGCAAGACCCTCGCCCAGGCGAACAGCCTCAAGGACGAGAAGGCCAACCTCGAAGTCGCCAAGGCGCTCGGCCAGAAGGCCGCCGACGCGGCGAAGGCCGCCGGCATCTCCATGGTCGTCGTCGACCGTGGCGGCAACAAGTACACCGGTCGTGTCGCGACCATCGTCGAGGCCGCCGTCGCGGCGGGCCTGTCGATCTCCAGCAAGAAAGAGGAGGTTCAGTAATCATGGCGTTCAATCGTGACAAGCGCCCGCAGGACCAGGGCGACGAGCTCGACGAGCACACCGTATTCATCAACCGCTGCGCCAAGACCGTCAAGGGCGGTCGCCGCATGAGCTTCTCCGCTGTCATCGTCGTCGGTGACAAGGAGGGCAAGGTCGGCGTCGGCTTCGGCAAGGCCAACGAGGTCGCCGACGCGATCCGCAAGGGCGGCGAGGCCGCCCGCAAGGACATGAAGAAGATCACCCTGCGCGGCAAGACCATCCCGCACGACGTCGAAGGCGTCTGCGACGGCGGCCGCGTGATCCTCAAGCCCGCCCCGGACGGCACGGGCCTGATCGTCGGCGGCGGCATGCGTCCCGTCCTCGAAGCGGTCGGCATCCGTGACGCGGTCGGCAAGTCCCTCGGCTCGAAGAACCGGCTCAACGTGGTGAAGGCTACGATGAACGCGCTCTTGAAGCTCCGCTCGGCGGAGGAGATCGCGGCGATCCGCGCCTAATCTGAAGGAGAACTTAAAAATGGAACTGAACAATCTGACGAATACGCCCGGCGCGCGCGAGCGCCGGAAGCGCGTGGGCCGCGGCTGCGGCTCCGGCATGGGCAAGACGGCCTGCAAGGGCCAGAAGGGCCAGCAGTCGCGCAAGGGCCACAAGCATAAACTCGTGTTCGAAGGCGGCCAGATGCCCCTCGTCCGCCGTCTTCCGAAGCGCGGCTTCAACAACGCCGCGTTCAATGCGAAGATGTTCGCGGTCAACGTTTCTGAACTCGAGAAGAAGTTCGAGGCCGGCGCCGAGATCACGATCGAGTCGCTGGCCAAGGCCGGCCTGACCGACAACAAGCGGCCTGCCGTGAAGATCCTCGGCAACGGCGAACTCACCAAGAAATTCACCGTCAAGGTCCCCTGCTCGGCTTCCGCGAAGGCGAAGATCGAGAAGGCGGGCGGCACGGTCGCGTAACGTCAGCATCAAGGGAAAAGCTATGCCTACAATCAATCAGTTGATCCGCAAGGGCCGCCATCCGCTGGCCACCCACTCGAAGAGCCCGGCTCTCAAGAGCTGCCCTCAGCGCCGCGGCGTCTGCCTCGTCGTCAAGACGATGACCCCTAAGAAGCCGAATTCCGCGCTCCGTAAGGTCGCCCGTGTGCGCCTGACGACCGGCGTCGAAGTCACGGCCTACATCCCCGGCGAGGGCCACAACCTTCAGGAACACTCCGTCGTGCTCGTGCGCGGCGGCCGTGTGAAGGACCTCCCGGGCGTCCGTTACCACATCGTCCGCGGCAAGCTCGACTCCCTCGGAGTCCCCGGCCGCAACCGCAGCCGCTCCAAGTACGGCATGAAGAAGCCGAAGAAGGAGGAAAAGTAAGCCATGAGCCGCAGAGGTAAGACTATCGCCAAGCGCGTGACGCTCGACCCGAAGTACAATTCGGAACTCGTCGCGCACATGATCCGCGTCGTCATGAAGGACGGCAAGAAGTCGGTCGCCGAGAAGATCGTCTACGGCGCGATCGACAAGGTCGCGGAGAAGATGAAGGAGGATCCTTCCAAGTTCGTCAAGGACGACAAGACCTTCGAGAACCCCCTCGAAGTCGTCCAGGCCGCGATCGACAACATGAAGCCCCAGGTCGAGGTCAAGACCCGCCGCGTCGGCGGCACGACCTACCCGGTGCCGACGCCGATCAAGGAAAACCGCCAGATGTCGCTCGCGCTGCGCTGGACGACCCAGTTCGCCAGTGCGCGTCACGGCATGGGCATGCCCGCGGCCGTCGCCGCCGAGCTGCTCGACGCGTTCATGGGCCAGGGCAACGTGATCAAGAAACGCGACGACGTCCAC
Organism: Kiritimatiellia bacterium; assembly: GCA_045628545.1. Lineage (GTDB taxonomy): Bacteria > Verrucomicrobiota > Kiritimatiellia > RFP12 > UBA1067 > UBA1067. The sequence goes on along the minus strand of JAZQPI010000041.1, from coordinate 13,549 downwards.
AAGATGGCCGCCGCGAACAAGGCTTTCGCGCACTACGCGTGGTAAGTCCGCGTTCACGGACCTGAAACCGGAGGCGGCGCGGCTACTTTGCCGCGCCCCTTTCTCTTTTGAGCGCCGCCTATGGACAAGACCCTCCTCCCCGGAAGCCGACACGGACGCGTCACCGTCCCCTCCTCGAAATCAATCGCCCACCGCGAACTGATCGCGGCCGCCCTCTCCGGTGTCACGCCGCCGGTCGTCCGCGGCGAATCGCGCGACACCCAGGCGACCCGCGACTGCCTGAAGGCGATGATGGCCGGCGAGCCGTCATGGCCGTGCGGCGAAAGCGGGACCACGCTCCGGCTGCTGGAGCCGCTCGCCGGAGTCATGGGCTGGAAGGGCGAATTCCGCTGCGAAGGCCGCCTGGGCGAACGCCCGCGAATGCCTTTTGTCCGCCAGCCGCGCTACGTGCTGCCGGGCAACGTCTCCTCCCAGTTCGTCTCCGGCCTCCTGATGGCCCTGCCGCTCGCGGACTGGGACAGCGAAATCGTCGTCGAGGGCGAACTGCAGAGCGCGGCGTATGTGGGCCTTACCGAAGACGTCCTGCGCGCGTCCGGCATCTCGTTTGCCTTCGCCGCCGAAGAAGGCCGGCGCGTCTGGCGCGTTCGCGGCGGACAGCGCTACCGCATTGCAGGCGGACGCGAAGTCGAGGGCGATTGGTCGCAGGCGGCCTTTTTCCTGGCGATGGACGGCGTCGAAGTCGACGGCCTCGCGTCCGGTTCGCGGCAGGGGGACTCGGTCGCGGCCAGCTTGATCGAACGCCTCCGCGCCCCGCAGACGACGGGCGAGGTCGTGATTTCCGCCGCGGGGATTCCCGACCTCGTGCCCGCGCTCGCGGCTTGCGCGGCCGGACGTCCCGGCGTCAAGGCGCGTTTCACCGACTGCGCCCGCCTGCGTCTGAAGGAAAGCGACCGGCTCGTTTCCACCGCCGCCCTGCTGACTGCCGTCGGCGGTCGCGCCGCGATTGAAGGGGACGAACTGCATGTCGAGGGCACGGACCTTTCTGGCGGTGTCGTCGAGACCTTTAACGACCACCGCATCGCCATGTCCGCGGCCGTGCTGGCCTGCCGGTGCCGCGGTCCCGTGGCCGTGCGGAACGCGGACTGCGTCGCGAAGTCCTATCCTCGTTTCTGGGAGGACTTCGCCTCCTTGGAAAGGACTGCGCCATGAAGCTGAATGTGTTCGGAGAATCCCATTCGCCGGAAATCGGCGTCGAAATCGACGGACTGCCGTTCGGACTGACAATCGACCTCGACGAACTCCAGACGTTTCTTGACCGGCGCGCGCCCGGCCGCGGGCAGGGCGGACTCTCGACGCCGCGCCACGAACCTGACCGCCCGGAATTCGCGTCCGGCGTGACGGCCGGTTCCGACGACCGCCATCTGGTGACGGACGGTGCCCGGCTGCGTGCGGTCATCCGCAATACCAACATCCGTCCGCAGGATTACGCCAATACGGCGACGGTGCCGCGGCCTGGCCACGCCGATTACGCCTCCTGGCTGAAGACGGGGCGCATTCCGTCCGGCGGCGGCAAGTGGTCGGGACGTCTGACGGCGCCGCTCTGCATCGCGGGCGGCATTGCGCTGCAGGAACTTAACCGCCGCGGCGTGTCGATCACGTCGTCCGTGAAGGTGCCTGCCGACGTGCCCGAAGGCGATTCGGTCGGCGGCGTGGTCGAATTGGTGGCGACGGGCTTCCCGGCCGGAATCGGCGATGTGGGGACGGCCGGCGTCGAGTCCCGCCTGGCCGTCGCATTCTTCGGCATTCCGGCGGTGAAGGGCGTCGAGTTCGGCGACGGCTTCCGGCTGGCGGAGATGCGCGGCAGCGAGGCGAACGACGCATTTGAAATCGCCGCCGGCGAAACGGGGCCGCGCGTGCGGCTGCGGACGAATCATTGCGGCGGAATCTTGGGCGGCGTGTCGGTCGGCATGCCGATCGTGGCGAGACTGGCCTTTAAGCCGACGCCGTCGATTGCGCTGCCGCAGGATTCCGTCGATCTCGTGACGCTCAAGAGCGTGAAACTGACGGTGAATGGCCGCCACGACCGCTGCGTGGCCTTCCGCGGAGCGGTTGCCGCCGAGGCGGCGATGGCGTTCGCGCTCCTCGACCTTCTCTTGGAGTCCGCGTCATGAAGGCGGGTCTCCTCGGCCGTCAGCTCGGACATTCCCTCTCGCCGCAGATTCACCGGTTCTTCGGGGATTACGACTATGCGCTTTATGCCCGCGAGCCGGAGGAGGTGGCGGATTTCGTCCGTTCGTTTCTGACGGCTTCGTCCGGCGGATTCCTCAATGTCACGATTCCCTACAAGGTCAAGGTCGCCGAACTCTGCGACCGGCTGAGTCCGTTGGCGCAACGGCTCGGAAACGTCAATTTCGTCCGTCTTGATCAGGACGGTTCGCTGTACGGCGACAATACGGACTACTCCGGCTTTGCGCGGCTGCTCGACTCCACTGGTGCGTCCGCATCCGACGGTGTCCGTGCGGCGGTGCTCGGCGCGGGCGGCGCGGCGGCTACGGCGAAGGCCGTGTTGGAGGATCGCGGCTACGCCGTTGAGATTGTCCGCCGGGGAGAATTGCCGTCCGACTCGGCGGACCTGATCGTCAACGCGACGCCGGTCGGCATGTTTCCGAAGGGGGACGAGGTGCGGCTGGACATCGCGGGGTATCCGAACTGCCGGACGGTTCTCGACCTCGTCTACAATCCGTCCCCCACCCGGCTCGTGCGCGAGGCGCGCGCGTGCGGCAAGACGGCTGAGGACGGCTTCGTGATGCTGGTCGCGCAGGCGTATCGCGCCTTCAAGCTGTCGCAGGGCGCGGCGGAGGACGACGCGCCGGCTTTCGTCGGCGGCAACCTCTACCTCTACGGACCGCCGGCGTCCGGCAAGTCGACGTGGGCGCGGCGGCTCTCGATCGCGCTGGACGTGGAGATGGTCGATCTGGACGCGGAGATTGTCAGCCGCGCCGGCCGGACGATTCCCGAGATTTTCGCCGCGGAAGGTGAAGCGGCGTTCCGGCGGCTTGAGGGCGAGGAGCTCGCGCGGGTCGCGGCGAGGACGGGACGGATCGTCGCCTTGGGCGGCGGAGCGCTTTTGAACGCGGAGTCCCGGCGGATCGCGGAAGCGTCTGGTCGGGTGGTGTTTTTGGACTGCGGAACGGAAGAGCTGGTGCGGCGCGCGCGGCTTTCCGCCGATCGGCCGCTGTTGGCGGACGACTGCGAGGGGAGGTTGCGGCGGCTCTTGGCGGCGCGGCGCGACCATTACGCGTCATTTTCAAGAAGGGTGGTGTTCGGATGAAGAAGATACTGGTCCTGAACGGACCCAATCTCAATCTGCTGGGCTTGCGCGAACCGGAACTCTACGGCCATCGGACCTACGCCGATCTGGAGAAGTTCGTGGCGGAGGTGGCGGCGTCCTGCGGAGTCGCGGCGGAGATCCGTCAGACGAATCACGAGGGGACGCTGGTGGACTGGATCCAGGACGCGCGCGGCAAATTCGACGCGATCGTCCTAAATGCGGCCGCGTACACGCACACGTCCGTGGCGGTGCTGGACGCGCTGAAGGCGGTTTCGCTGCCGGTGGCGGAAGTCCATCTGACCGAGCCCAAGGCGCGAGAGGAGTTCCGCCGGCTTTCGTATGTCGGGATGGTGGCGGAGCGGACCTTCTCCGGCCGCGGCTTTGATTCGTACGCGGACGCGATCCGCCACTTCGCGTCGTAATGCATAGCCTCAATGACGGGTGGAGCTCGTGGGCACCCGCTCGGCGAGCTGGCGGCCGGCTGGGGCTTCGACGTCTCGAAGCTCGAATTCCCGCAGTGATGCCGGCGCGTCGCCGCCTTCGGGAATGCGCCGGCAAGACGATGGAAGGGCTCTATTTCGCGAGGGAGCCGAGGTTGAAGATCGGCATGAACATGGCCAGCACGATTGTGCCGATGACCGCGCCCAGAAATACCATCAGGAACGGCTCCATCAGGGCGGTCAGGGTTGAAAGCGTCGCCTCGACCTCCTCGTCGTAGGTGTCGGCAACCGAGTCGAGCATCTCCTCGACGCGCCCCGCCTTCTCGCCGGCGGCGATCATGCGCACCATCAGCAGCGGCATGTACGGCTTGTTGCCGAGAGAAAGGCTGAGCTGGTTGCCCTGTTCGACCTCGTGCCTGGCGGCGAGAATCGAGGTTTCGAGCCGCTTGTTGCCGATCGACCCGCCGACAATGGCCATGGCGTTCAGCACCGGGACGCCGGCGTTGAGCATCTGGGCGAGAATGCGGCAGAAGCGCGAGATGGCGCTTTTGTGGTTGAGCTTGCCGAATACCGGGATCTTGAGCAAAAACTCGTCGAAGGCCAGCCGTCCGGCCTTCGTCTTCTTCCAGGCGCGGAAGATCCAGACGGCTACGATCACGCTCGGCACGATGACATACCACCATTTCTTGATGAAATTCGAGAAGTCGACCAGACTCTGCGTGAGCGCCGGCAGGTCTTTGCCGAACCCGGCGAACATCTCCGCGAAAATCGGCACGACGAACTGGATCAGCCCGTAGGCGAGGAGCGTGGCGATGGAGACGATGACGATCGGGTACGTCATGGCGCTCTTGACCTTCTTGCGCAGCCGGTCGCCGGCCTGGAGCGTGACGGCGAGCCGGGCGCAGATGTCCTCGAACTTGCCTGACTGCTCGCCCGCCTCGACCATGTGCACGTACATGTCGTCGAACAGCTGCGGCACGTCCATGAGCGCCGAGCTGAGCGGAGAGCCACGCTTGATCGTGTCGAGCAGATGGTTCAGGACCTTCTTGAACTCGGGGTTGGTGCATTGCTCGTGGAGCGCCTCGATGGTGGAGAGGATCGTCATCCCCGCCCGCGTCATGGACGCAAGCTGGCGCGTGAAGGGGATGACCTCTTTGCTGAAGAGCTTTTTCGCGCCTCTGACCTTGATAATCGTTGCCATCGCCTTTCCTCCGTCTGCCGCCTTATTCGCCGCCCGTCACTTCGAGCGCCGCCTCCAACGAGGTGATGCCGGCGCGCACCTTGCGCATGCCGATCTCCTTGAGCGTGACCATGCCTTCCGAAATGGCCGCGGCGCGCAGGACCTCGATGTTGGCCCCGTGCTCGATCAGGTCGCGGATCTTCGAGGTGATCGGCAGCACCTCCATGAACGCGCCACGACCCTTGTAGCCGGTGTTCCGGCAGCGCGCGCAGCCGCCTGGTCCGTAGATCGTGCAGCCGTCGAAATCGTTGCGGTTCACGCGGTTCGCGTCCAGCAGCTCGGCATTCGCCTCCACTTCCCGTCGGCAGCTGGGGCAGAGCTTGCGGTAGAGGCGCTGGGCCTGCGCGAGGATCAGCGAACTGGCGATGAGGAACGGCGGAACCTGCATGTCGACGAGACGCGGTATGACGCCGACGGCGTCGTTCGTGTGCAGGGTCGACAGCACGAGGTGGCCCGTGAGCGCGGCCTTGACGGCGATGTCGGCCGTTTCGTTGTCGCGGATTTCGCCGACCAGCACGATGTCCGGGTCCTGTCGGAGGACGCTGCGGAGCACGCCGGCGAACGTGAGCCCGGCCGCGACGTTGACGTGGACCTGGTTGACGCCCGGCAGCTCGTATTCCACCGGGTCCTCGGCCGTCACGATGTTGACGTTCGGCTTGTTCAGGTCCTGCAGGCACGAGTAAAGCGTCGTCGTCTTGCCGGAACCGGTCGGTCCCGTCGAGAGGATGATGCCGTGCGGCTGGGAGATGGCGTAGCGCATGGCGTCGTAGGCGTAGTCGTCGAGCCCCAGGTCGGTCAGCCCCGAGGAGAGGTTGGTCTTGTCGAGGATACGCATCACGACCTTTTCGCCGTGGACCGTCGGGAGGATGGACACGCGCACGTCCACCTCCTTCTTCATGGCCTTGACCTTGAAGCGCCCGTCCTGCGGCACGCGGCGCTCGGCGATGTCGAGGTTGGACATGATCTTGATGCGCGAGACCACGGCGTTGTGCAGCGCCTTCGGCGGCGCCGGGCGCTCCTGGAGCTCGCCGTCGACGCGGAAGCGCAGCCGGGAGGACTTCTCCATGGCTTCGAAGTGGATGTCGGACGCCTTCGTCTTGAGCGCCTCGATCAGCATCGAGTTCACCATGCGGATGACCGGCGCCTCCCCAGCGGACTCCAGCGTCGCGTCCAGGACCTCGTTGTCGGGCGACGCCGTGTCGAATTCGATCGTCGCCTCCTGCCCCTTCATGATGTTCTCCATCGCGAGGGCCGGGTTCGCCGCGTCCTGGGCGTTTTTGTAGCGCTGGAGCGCGTCCATCAGCAGGTTCTCGGTCGCCACGCACGTCCACAGGAGCCCGGAGCAGGCGTGCGACACCTCTTCGTGAGCCGGCAAGTCGAAGGGGTCGGCGAAAGCCACCGTCAGTCTGCCGGCCAGCTTCGCGATCGGCAGGGCCTTGACCCGCAGCCAGAATTCGGCCGGCCGCGCCTCCATCAGCTCGGCCGGCGGCATGAAGTTCTCCGGCAGGGTGATCGGCTGGATGCTGAAGTACTCCGCCGCCGCGAGGGCGAACCTGTCCGGCGTGATCAGCTTCTCCTGCACCACGAACTTCTCAAAGGGAACCCCGCTTTCGACGGCATGAGCCTGAGCCTCGGCCAGCTCGTCTTCGGTGAGCAGCCGACGCTTCAGCACGACATCCGCGAAATTGCCCAGCCGGGCACCGCTTGCGGGAAGCGGTATAGTAGAACTGTCTGACATCACCACATTTAATAGCACCAACCGTGCCAAAGCAATTGGCACGGTTGGTGCTTATATGGAGAGTGCTATGTCCGAAGAACAATCAGACGAAAAGACCAGGCTGCTTGAAGGCATCGCCTACTTTGAGAAGGCCCTCGAGGTCATGCCAGATGACCGCTCGACGTTGGAGTTCCTCTGCATCGCCTACGAACAGACGGGCCAGCGGGAGAAGTATTTGCAGACGCTGGTCGCGCTGACGCAGGTTCTGGTGACTGAGCGTGACCTTGAGGGCGCGACGAAACTGCTTGAAAGTGTCGAAAACGACGATGAAAAGGAAGTCAAGGCGATTTCCTTGAAAATTCGGGCGATGCTTTCTCCGCACGACGACGGCGCGGCTCCGTCGGCTGGAGGGCCTGCGGTTAAGGTGGTTCGCGCCGAGTCGGCCGGGAAGTCGAACGCGGTGTCGGCCGAACTGGAGCTGATGAAGTGGCTTTTGCGCAAGGGGGTCGTTGACGGGGAACTTCACGACAAGGTCTGCGCCCAGCTGCAGGAAATGGAATCGGCGCACGGGAATTTTCTCATTTCTGCTCTCTTCATTCTCGAAAGTGAGAACCCGGCGGCGGCAGAGGCTGCGGGGGCCTGTCTGGCGGACGAGACACGGACGCCGCCGATTGCGCTGGAGCTTTTCGATTCGGTCTATCTGCTGGCGAATCGGGTGCCGGCGGCGCTGCGCGAGGTGCGCGGCGTCCTGCCGTTCGGGGAGGTGGCCGGCGAACTGCTGGTGGCGCTGGCCAATCCGATGGACGAGGCGCTGAAGATGGACGTGGTGTCCGCCGTGGGCGGCAAGTGCCATTTCTTTTTCGTGCCGCCATCGTCGCTCGGGGTGGTCGCGGAAAAGCTGAAGCCGGGAGGGGCGTCATGAGGCGCGGCGGCTTCACGCTGGTCGAACTGCTGCTCGGCGGGGCGATTCTGGCGACGATCTCGTTCGGCGCGCTGATCGGGATGATGCGCATCTCCGACTTCGTCGACAAGCGCGGCGAGCTTATGGCCGCGGACGGCTTCTGCTGGGACCTCGCCTGGAAGCTCTTCAACGACGACTGGTCGAATGCGGAATCGATCGCCCGCCGTCTGATGTCCATGACGGCTGAAGACGTCGCCGAACTGGAGGCGAAAGAACCGCCGGAGATCTGGGACTATCCCGTGCGGCCTGCCGGCGGAGCGCGCTATCTGGAAGTGAAGGGCGTCGTCGAGCCGGCTCGGACGGGCTTGAACGCGACGGACTACGAATTCCTCTCCCATCTCCAGTTCCCGTCCGGACCCGGCGCGGACGATGAGGGCCGGCCCGTTTGCTACATCACGCTGTCGAACCGCTGGGATGCGGCGAGCGGGGTCTACGGCGAGGACGGCGTGTACATCTCCGTCAATCTCGAATGGGGCCCGCCGAACGACCGGCGTATCCTGATGCCCCGGCCGGGCATGGACGGCAGCCGGGTCCGGCATGTCTTCAACCACCCGGTCTGCGTCTATCGCAACTACCTGCTCCGCCGTCCGGTGTGCTTGCCGAATGCGGCGGCGGGAGCGGGCGAGGGAGGAACGGAATGAGACGGGGCGCGAGACGTGGCTTTACGATGGTCGAGATGCTTCTGGCCGTAGGCATCTCCGTCGTCGTCGCCGCCGAACTGGTGATGGTCTTCGCCGGGATCTTCCGCCTGCAGAAGGACCGCATGTGGAACGCGGAATTCGCCGACCGGCTGCGCGTCGCCCGCGAACGGCTGCTCTTCAACGCCGCCCCCGTCGGCGGCAACGGGCGCTACAGCGGTCTGCTGTGCGCCACGAACATCATCTGGACGGAGGCGACCGGGCAGGTCCAGGCTCACTTTTTCAGGCAGACGTCCAACGGCCAGGTCGGGTTCGACGAGACCGGCCGCGACCTCTCCTCCCGCGTGGTCGTGCGGGGACTGGACGATGGCGAACGGGAGGTCGTCACGGACGCGCTGTCCGTCACCAACGGCCTCGTTTTCGTGTCCGTCATGGGAGTCGTGGGCGGCTCCAACCGCGTCGAACGCATTGCCGTCCCGCAGTTTGAGGCCGATGCCGACGAACGCGAGCAGCTCTGGGGGCGGTTTATCAGCGTAAGCCCCGGGGATATCGTCTGGAGGGAACAGCCGTGAGTGCGCGTCTGGGGAATCGTCTGCGGGCCGGCTTCGTGCTGCCGATGGCCCTGGTGGCGACGGCGGTCACGCTGCTGATCGTCGGAGCCTCGGCCCGTTACTGCACGACGTCAATGTCCACGTCGTCCGAATACCTCGGCCGTTCGCGCTGCCGCCTGGTCGCCCAGTCCGCGCTGGAACTGGCCAGGGACCGCCTGGCCGTGTCCTGCGCCGGCAAGAACCTCTCGATCCCCGATGCGAGTTCCGTGAGCTACGGGGCCGATCTGGATGAAATCGGCCGGGCCGTCGTCGAGGAACTGAACGGAAACGGCGTGTGGAGCCTTCGCCGGAATCTGCCCGGACTCGACGACAGCTTTCGCGCCGCCGTCGATTTTCAGAAGGGGGTGGACGGCATCTATCGCCTGACCGCCACTGTCAGCTGCAACGAGGGCACTCACAAGGTCTCGGTCTCGCTGCAGGAAGGGATCGTGGTCCCGCTGGTCAGCAACGACCTCTTCAGCTACGCCTACTTCGCCAATGGCGACGGACATCTGACGAGCCGCAACCTCACCGTCAACGGCGACGTGCGCTCGAACCGCGACTTCTACATCACCGGCGCGGAAATCAACGGCTACATCTACGCCTCGAACCAGATCCAGATCGCCCGCTCCGACGCCAAGGGGCTGAAGGACTGGTTCGACGAGCGTGACGTGCAGATCCGCACCGGTGCCTCCTATGACTCCAACTACCGGGACAAAACCTTCGCGAAGGTCCGCCCGACCAACCCTCTGCCCCTTAACGGGGGCGCGGAATGGCCCTGCGGATTCGATGGCGTCGACGAGAAGAAGGCCAGAAACCGCCAGTCGCTGCTGTCGGCCATTGTCCGCGCCATGCTCGGAATCAAGGATGACAACGGAACGGCCGACGTGAAAGCCGGCCTTAAGTCCAAATACGAAGACCGTCCGATCGTCAATGCGGAATTCGGCGGTCTGCAGATGCCGCGCATCGTTTCGAACTCCGAATCGACCAGCTCGACCGACCGCCACCTTTCGGATTACAAGAGCTACGCCAACCGGGCGAAGACCATCAAGAACAACTCCGGCGGCAGCCTCGTCTGCTCGAATTGCTTCATCAACGCCAATGGCGAGATCGAGCAGATTTCGGCGCGGCTTAAGCTGAACGCCAAGGATATTGTCGACTACCACCTTACGGGGGATGGCGAAACCCATTGGGACGAGGACCGGGTCAAAGAGTACGGCGGACGGAACCAGCCCACGTCCATCAGCACTTCGGGGTCGCGTTTGCCGCCAAACAGCATCCCCGTGTACGATTACGAGGTCATGTCTCTCCTCGAGGCGGGGCTGCGGTCGATTTTCGGACAAACGCCTTCACGCGACAAGCTGAACCGGTTGACGGATAAGTCCGGGTATTTGAAGTCGTCGTCCAGTTCTTCCGGCGAATTGATTTGGACCTCCGAACTCAAGACGGTCGCCGCGGGGGCGGGAGTGGACGAAAGCGAGGTCCGCAAGTATCTTGAGAGCATGGGCTGGAAGTATGAGAACCAGGTGGAGCGGAATGTGGGAAGTATAGCCTATCCCAAATACTATTGGATGGCCGAAGATTCTGCTGCCTGCTTGCGCATCCAGACCGAAGAGGGGTTGAGCCTGACCTACACCTATTCCGAGAACTCCGGCAAGGGTGCGTATACGGATGATCAGGACGAAAAGGTGCCGGCGGGGAAAATCCCGATCTATGCGTACACCACGACGGAACCGAGCGATTCCGAAAACTGGGAGAAGTACACGAAGCCTAGCCGGACGAGCCAGCAGGAGATGTGGTATCGTCAGGGAGATAGCGGATACTGCGTAGTGGAGTCCGACGCCAAGACCGTTGTCAACGATAGCGTGGGTTGGAGTAATCCGTGGAATGATTTGCAGGCGAGCTGCCGGGATGCGTTCACGAAGGCGGGCTGGGCGGTCGAGACGCGGCCGACGGCCTGGCGGAGCAAACTGGCCAAGGGACATGTCAGCTTCGAGGCGGGGAGGTCGCGGAAGAATATTTTTTCCTCGTACACCTACTCTTTCACCCTTGGCGAGGTGAAACACATCAATCAGCATCCCGAATTGAAGCTGACGGCCGAGGAGAAGATGATCCTCGCCACGTTCATCCCCGTCTACGCCTACAAGTCTTCCCTCGGCTGGGGGGACTCGTCCGCCGACTACGGGCAGGTCTCCGGCAAGGACGGCCGGCTGCAGAAGGATGACGAGCGTTTTATCCTGGAGCAGGAACTCGGACAGGTCGCGGCCAAAGTGGAGGCGCGCGAGTCCGCGGCGAGGGGGGCTCAAGCGGTGCGGGCAGAGGATGTAAAATCCCTTTTCGATACGGATGACAGTTGGATTGCCCGCGGCCAAAACGGTTATTCCGGCTATGCGTCGCTTGACCCGGTCGGCTATTTTGTCATCAACACCTCCGACATTACCTTGTCGGGCGAAGGCGCGGTCGGCTACTCCTATGTCAAGGTCGAGGACTTGAAGGAGACCATTGAGCGCATCAAGTCCGTCGCCCCTCCGACGAGCGAGGACTATTCGAAGACCAATGCCGTTTCACCGCAGGTCATTACGCGGCAGCTCCGGCGCATTTTCGTGCGCGCCGGCTACTACGTCGACACGGACTCCAGATTGCGGCAGAAGACGGCAGCTGGGGCTGCGGTGCCGCTGGCTGAGGACCCGGACATGGTCCTGACCCGCAATGAAAACGACGAAGTGGGCGAAGTCCTGGCGAGCGGCAGCACGACGGCGGCGCTTCGTCCGTTCCGCGAAAACGGCGGCGAGTCTTCCGCCGCCGACGTGTCGGGGCTGCCCAACGACAGCAGAGGCGGAGTGCCTACGGGACGGCGGATCGTCCAGCCGCATCCCAATGCGATGTGCGATGCCGACAAAGGCGCGGTCATTCTCATCGGCACCTGGGACTTCCCCATCACCATTGACGGTCCGGTCGTCTTCGAATCGGACGTCCTCATCCGAGGGGTCGTTTCCGGACGCGGCACGATTTATTCGGGACGCAATATCCATGTCATCGGCGACATCACCTACAAGAACCCGCCGTACTGGCCGAAGGACCGCGGGGCCAATCCCGATTCCGCGGGGAAGGACATGCTGGTGCTGATTTCGCGCGGCAGCATCGTCATCGGCAACTATGTGAAGGACGAGATGTGGTCGACGGACTCGAAGAGCCTGCTGAAGGACCATTTCATTGACGGCCAGGAGCCGAACGACAAGCACACCTGGGTGTACAAACTCCTTCATCGCGGCAACGTGCGCGCCCCCTATTCGGAATTTGACTACACGCAGTCTGACACCATCGGCGGCCAGGTGTACAAGGTCGATTACCAGCCGGGGTCCGGGGATCTGAGAAAAACGCCGGCGAAGTATTACGAGTCCGTTCTCGGCGACTGGGTGTTCACGGCGTTTGACGAGCCGCTGAAGACCACGGCCAGCGACGAAGACCGCATTTTGAACAGCTCGCCGTACTGCGAGTGCCGTTTCTCCCAGCACTGGGACTGCCATCCGGCCGACCTTACGGACAACGGGCTTTTCGCGAAATACGCCTGTTATCAGGGCGGATTGATCGAGCTCTTCTTCCAGAGTAAGAACTGGGGTGAGGCCCAGCGGCAGGGATGGTCTGCCGTCGCCTTCAAAAACCAGAAAGGCCGGAGCGGGTCCGACTTCTTCAGCACCTACAGAAATGACTACGCGAACGATTTCTGCAAGACCAAGTTCCATCAGGCGAGGTGGGATCGCCGTCCGCATCTCGGAATCATCCCCGACACGAAGCAGCGGATTGACGGCATTCATGAGATTAACGCCGTTTTGTATTCGAGCATGGGGGTGTTTGGGGTCGTCGGCGGCGAGAAGACGATGTTTACGCTGAACGGGGCGTTGTATGCGCGCGACGAGGTCATTGTGCCGTTTGCCCGCCATCGACGGCTGTTCTGGTCGGATACGGATGACATCTACATTACAATCAACTGGGACATCCGGCTGAATCCGAAGTCTGGGGACTCCATTCACAACCATGAGGTCAATATCGATCCTCCGATCGAGGGCCTGGATGATGGCGACGAAGGCCGGGCTGTTTCGCCGCGAATTTTCTTCTGGCAGGAAGTGCCCACTGCCGATCCTGATTTTTGATATTGTCGCAAGGTTGGGGACGGACAGAGCCCCCACGGGGGTGGAGTGCCCTTCGGGCACGATACACGAAAACGGTCGGTGCGGCAAATCGCGCTTCGCGCGATGCAAGGGCGGTGGTCCTTCTTCGCTTGAATGTCGATTTGTATCTCATTGACATTCCAGCTGCGGATATTCTGCGCGGCCTTCGCGAGAAGGCCCCCCGCCCTTGCACCCTGCGGGTTTTGCCGCACCGACCGACACGAAATCTTTACGAAAGCGCACGAAAATGTTCTATGGCCACAGAGTGCCGCCGCAAAGCAGAATGCAATGATTGCAAAATCCAGCAAAAAATGCATTGCGGGCGATGATGCGGAAACAGTATAATACAAGGCATGGAGAACGAACTGATCTACAAAGACGAAGTGTACGCCATTCAGGGAGCAATCTTCGAGGTGTACAGGGAAATGGGCAATGCATGGCACGAGGAAGTGTACCAGCAATG
>JAZQPI010000040.1:0-3351 GCA_045628545.1 Kiritimatiellia bacterium | reverse complement strand
GAACCCCTGCCCAAGGATGGAGTCAACGGCCTCCTCTGCTTCGGCGGCGGCGTGGGCGGCGCGCTCACTTTCGCCTTTTCGCCGGTCGAGTGGTCGCAGTCGACCATCGTCGAGATCTATTCCCTGAACGCGCTCTTCTTGGTGGGGGTGTTCCTGCTCTCCTATCGCTGGATGCGCAAGCCGTCCGACAAGATCCTGTGGTTCACGGCGTTCGTGTTCGGCCTCGGGCTCACGAACTACCAGGTGCTTCTGTTCGCGATCGTGCCCCTGGCGCTCATCATCGCCATGAAGAACATCGGGATGTTCCGCGACGTGTTCATCTACCTCATCCCCGTCGGCCTCACCTGGCAGCTGCTGCAGATCGGCCAGCTGATGCGGGCGGACCGCTATATGCAGTCCGACGTCATCAACAAGCACGAGGCCCTCGTGGACAAGGCGCTGACGACTCCGTCGACGACGCTGCTCGCCGTCGGACTCGTGGCGCTCGTCGCGGCCATCGTCGCGGCGGCCGTGCTGAAGCGCCGCGGCGACGCGGTGCGCGCCCACAAGGCCGCGCTCTTCGTCGGGGGCGGCGGCGCGGCGCTGATGTTTCTCGCCACGCTCGTCTTCACGTCGCAGACGTCCTGGACTGGCGTGTCCGCGGCGGTCGCGCCGCTGATCGAGCCGACGCGCTACGCCTACATCGCCACCTTCCTCGCCGGTTCGGTCGTGGCGGCGGTCCTCGCGGCGCTGCGCGACGACGAGCGCCTGACCGATCCGGGGTCGCTCCGGCTGCTGGGCGTTTCGGCCGGCCTGGCGGCGCTCGCCGTCGTGCTGGCGCTGTTCGTGCCGACGGCAGGCAACGGCGGCTACATGGGAGAGGTCTTCCCGTGGGGCAAGTCGACGGGCATGTTTTGGCTCCTGATCGCGCTGCTGGTCGGACTGTGCGCGTTCACCAAGAAGGGGCTCTGCTTCGCGCTGCCGGTCGCGGCGCTCCACATCGCCGCGTTCACGCTCCTGCGGCACGGCGCGATGAACGGCCTCACCCATCCGGCGAGCTGGTGGTTCTTCTGGCCGGTCGCGTGGAACTTCGTGCTGCTCGCCCTCGCGTGGGTGACGCTGCCGAACGGACGCAGCGTCGCCGGCGCGGCGTTCTTCGCCCAGCTCGGCGTTTCGTTCTACGTCTACATGCCGATCGTCTCCGACCTCAGGAATCCGCCGATGAACTGGGGCTACCCGCGCACCTGGGAGGGCTTCAAGCACGCGATCATGCGCGGCCAGTACGAGGCGATCGGAGTGCCGAGCTTCCCCTCGGTCGGCGCGTTCTTCTCGTTCATGGGCAAGCAGATGGTGCATTATTTCGGGGACGTGATGGTGCAGTTCACCGACCTGCTCGTGCCGTTCGCCATCGTGCCGTTCGTCGTGGCGAAATGGGTCGTCGCCAAGGCGCACCGCAAGGTCTTCTGGCAGTGGATGGGCGCTGCGGCCGCGTGCTTCCTGATGATGTCGGGCCTTCTGATCCTCCTCGCCAACGTGAAGGGCGACGTGCAGGACGGCTTCATCCAGAAGGTGAAGTTCATCTCGTCGCACGCGATGATCGCGCTCTGGATCGGCTACGGCCTCGTCTTCGCCGCGGTGCTGGTCCTCAAGCGCGTTTTCAGCGATCAGGCAATCGAACCGTCGAGCCGTCGGACCGTTCCCGCCGTTCTGGCGCCCGTCATGATCGTCGTCTGCGCCGCTTATCCGATCGTGCAGAACTACACCGACGACCAGCTCGTCTTCGAGCTCGGCGGTTCGGAGCAGAACGGCCACACCTTCGGCTGGCAGTTCGGCGCGTATCAGCTCGAAGGCGCGAAGGCGATCAACGCGCAGCTGACGGCGGACGAGGAGCCGCTGCCGGATCCCGACTGGCCGGAGGCGATGGAGCCGTTCTCGATCTTCTTCGGCGGCACCGACCCGGGGCGTTTCGTCCCGACCTACATGATCTATTCGGCCAACTACCGTCCCGACGTCTACCTCATCACCCAGAACGCGCTCGCGGACGACACCTATATGTCGGTCGAACGCGACCTTTACGGCGACGAGATCTGGATTCCGGCGAAGGAGGACTCCGCCGAGGCGTTCGACCGTTACGTGCGCGAGGTGAAGAGCGGCGTCCGTCAGGCGAACGGCGACCTCAAGATCGAAAACGGCCGCGTTCAGGTCACGGGCGCGCTCGGTGTGATGGAGATCAACGGCATCCTCACCGAGATGATGTTCGAGCACGACCGTCTGCGCCATGCGTTCTACGTCGAGGAGTCCTATGTGATTCCGTGGATGTATCCGTATCTTTCGCCGCACGGCCTCATCATGAAGATCAACAAGGACAAGACGCCGTACTCTCAGGCGGTGGCGCGCAAGGACGCCGACTTCTGGGACTGGTACGTGCGCCGGCTCCTGGCCGATCCGATGTACCGCCGCGATTTCGCGGGGCAGAAGTCCTTCTCGAAGCTCCGCGCGGCGCAGGCCGGCCTTTATTCGAAGCAGGGCCGCTATCGTGAGGCTGGACAGGCCTTCCGCGAAGCCTGCTTGCTCTATCCGGCCTCGCCCGAGGCGACGTTCCGCTATGCGCAGGAGATCCTGTTGCCGTTCCGCAGGTGGGATGAGACGCTGGAGCTGATGGACTACACCGACACCATCGATCCGAACAACAAGCGCACGGCGGGGCTCCGCAACTACGTGCTGCGCATCCGGTCGCTGTCCGCCGAGGTGGAGCGCCTGGAGGCGAAGCGCCGCGGCAAGGAGAAGATGTCCGACCAGGACGTCTTCGCGCTCGCGCGCTGCTACTTCGAGATGGGGCGGACGATGGAGGCGGCGCAGCTCGCGCGCGGCATCGCGGACAAGCTGACGGACAAGGCCTCGCTGCAGGCGCTTGCGACGATGTTCCTCGAGGCGCATCTCGACGCGGACGCCGAGACCGCGCTGAACCGCTACCTGAAGTTGAATCCGCAGGGGGATGCGGACGCTTGGGCCGACCTCGCGAAGCTCCAGCACCGCACGGGCCGCAAGCAGGCCGCCCAGCAGAGCTTCATCAACGGCTACCAGATCGATCGCCAGCGGCTCTTCGATCGCCTCCAGCGCGACCAGGAGCTCTACGAGATCGCCTCCCCGCTCTTCCAACGGCGGAAGTGAAGCGCGGGGCGGTTGCAACCGCCAAGCCGCCCACGGCAGCCGCTTCAAGGTCAAGTTCGTGAGGCCGCCGTCTAAAGGGTGAAAACGGGTGTTCGACGATATGATTGTCGAATGTGAGGGTGTGGTATGATACCCCCATGAAATCATGGAACGAGATTCGCAAGGCGGCTACCGTTTTCTCCAAGCGGTGGAAGGGCGCGT
>JAZQPI010000039.1:0-38239 GCA_045628545.1 Kiritimatiellia bacterium | reverse complement strand
TTTCAGCCAATGGGAAACGTCTGAAGCTCGACTGCGGCTTCGGACTCGACCATTCGAAAATGCTCAGATGCACTTTTGCTCAGATGCTCAGATGCCGAGGTCGGTCAAAACCGCGCCAGCGGTATTGACTGACCGAGTACGGTTTGGAAACAAAAAAAGGTGCGCGATTGCTCGCGCACCCTTTTTTATTCGGTTAATCCGAATCAGCAGTTAGTCAGCGCACACAGCAGCGAAGGTATCCTCGTCCTGCTCGAAGGTAACGGCCTTGCCCGTGAGATCATCCCAAGCAGCACCCGGCTTGGTGACCTGCTGCTTGTTGCTCAGACGGGTGTAGATCGTCGAGCTCCAGTCGATCGTCCACTTGCCGTACGCAGCCGTGTAGGGAGCGCAGAAGTTCGGCGCCTTCGTCTCGTCAGCGCAGATCGCCCACACCTGGACGTCATCATCCTCAGTGCCGACGCACTCGCCGCAGAGCATTTCCTTGCAGGTCGTGCACTGCTGCGCCAGCAGGCCAGCGCCGAAGCCCGACGCATACTTGAGCGTCCACTTGCCGTTGCGCTTCGCCACGCGGCCAAAGCCAGCGTAGACCATCTTGTCGAGCGAGAAGCAGATCTCAGCCGTCGTGGTGTCGCCGTTGTAGATACGGTCGAGAAGGGCGAGCTTCGCCTCAGCCGGGACGGCCTCCTTCTTCGTGTCGTAGTTCCACATGACGAGGTCGGCACCCTTCCAGTCGTTGCAGCAGCAGCCATTCTCACCGCAGAGGTTCTCTTCCTCACCGGTCGTGCCATAGATGAAGCCCGCGAAACGCTTGACGGCCGGCTTACGGAGGCAAGCCTTGTCAAAGCAGGTCTCGGACTTGGCGTTGTAGTTGCTGATCGAACCAGCATCAGTGGTCTTGAGGTAGATCTTGATCTGGTAGCCGAACGGGCAAGCCTCGACGCACGGATTCGAGGTCGCGCACTCGCCGCAATCGATAGCGAAGGTCGCGCCAGCCATCATCGCGGCGGCCGCAACAATCATGAGTTTCTTCATTTTGTTTTTTCCTTTTTTGTTTGAGGTCAGGCTTGTTGGACCCTTCCTCGGTTGCTTTCGCCGCCTCCCCTTTGGTTTAAGGTTCGACAACTACTCACAGGTTAACTTGTGCCCTGAACTACCCCAGGCACCCGCCTGATTCGCTCAAGACATTACATAGTATATCAAAAAATAGTGCGACCGCGCAAGGGGGTATTTTAATTTTTTTCGGGGGCGCTTTTCCGCCGCCAAGCTCTCGCTGCGCGGACTCCATGGCCTTGCGGTAGATCTCGCCGAGCTGGTCGAGGCAGCGGCGTTCGCCGCGCCAAAAGGGAATCGGCCCCAGCCGTCTCAGAATGGGCGCTTCAGACCTGGCCATACAGCTCCTCCTCCGAAATGCCGCGCAATTCGACCAGGGTGAGCGGCCGACGGGCGATTTCCTCGCCGAGCAGGAGCAGCACCGCCGCGGTGTGCTTGCAGGGGTTGGCGTAGTCAGGGCAGCTGCAGGACGTCACCACGTCGTAACGCCGACCGTCCGCTTCGCCGTCCAGCCTGCCGCCGGGAAAGAGATCGACGCCCTCGGCACGGAACAGCTCGCCGACCTCGAGCGGCAGATCGTCCGCCAGCAGCCGCGCCGCCAGCATCGGCTCCGCGCGCAAAGCCGCGGCAATGCGTCCGAGGGCGTCGGCGGACGGCCGGCGGAAATCGACCGTCACCAGGTAAGGATCCGGCCGCGCACCCACGACCTCGGCCAGGATGCGGCCGTCCTCGCGCTCCAGCTTCACGACCTGGCCCGACAGCGCGTAGTTCTTGCCGCGTCCTAGCCGCGCCCCCAGTCCCATCGCCTCAACGGACTCCGCCCAGCGCTTCACCCACCAGCTGCGCCCCGCGGCGCCGCGTGTCTCCTGGGCCCGGATACCGGCCGCGAACCGCGGGATTCTGATGGGAAAACGCTTCTTCTTCGACATGTCCCCTCCTCAATTCAGCGCGACGAGCCTGGCGAACGCCTCGCCGTCCGCGATAACGCCCGCGAGGGACTGCTTGCGGCGCAGGATGTCGTCGACATGCTCCTCCAGCGTGCCGGCGACGATGAACTCGTGGACGAAGACGGCGCGCGACTGTCCGATGCGGTGCGCGCGGTCCGTCGCCTGGTTCTCGACTGCGGGATTCCACCAGCGGTCGTAATGGAGGACGTGCGTGGCCTTCGTCAGGTTCAGGCCGAAGCCGCCAGCCTTCAGCGACAGAATGAAGAGGTTCGGTCCGCGGACGGCGTTGAAGGTCCGTATCTGCTCCTCGCGCGCCTTCGCCGTCAGTCCGCCGTGGAGGAACGGGAAGCGCCGTCCGAAACGAGACTCCAGATCCTTCTGCAGGGCCCGGCCGACCTTGGCGTACTGCGTGAAGACAAGCAGGCTCTCGCCGCCGGCGAAAATCCTCCCCGCCAGCTCCGCCAGCAGCTCCACCTTCGATCCCCGCACCCGTCCGCCGCCGATGCCGTCGTCGACGAAGCCGTCGCAGATCAGCTTCAGTTCCGTCAGCAGCGCGAAGACGTCACCCTGCCGGCGGGAGCTGACGCGGTAGGACTGGAGCGCGGACTCGTATTCGGCGCGCTCCTCCCCCCCGAGCGCGCAGTATTCGCGGATCTCCCGCTTCTCCCCCAGTTCCGCCGCGACGTCCGGATCGCCCTTCGTCCGCCGCAGGACGAAGGGTTCGAGCGCGTGGCGCAGCCGTGCGCCCTGCCGGCTCATCGGATCGGCGGCGAGCGGACGCACGAAGCGGTCCTCGAACGACCGCCGGTCGCCGAGAAAGCCGGGGTTGAGGAAGTCCTCCAGCGCCCAGAGGTCCGCCACCGAGTTTTCAATCGGGGTGCCGGTAAGCGCAATCCGACGGGGCGGAGAAAGCGCCTTCAGCGCCCGGAAGAGCCGCGTGTCAGGGTTTTTCATCGCCTGGGCCTCGTCGACGACCAGCGCCGACCACGCGACCTCGGCGAAGGCCGGCTGTTCGCGGACCAGCAGATTATAACTGGTGACGACGACATCGGCCGCGCGCGCTGCCCGCAGGAATCCGCTCGCCACATGCCGCTCCTCGCCCTGGTGGACATAGACCCTGAGACCGGGGGCGAAGCGGGCGATTTCGCGCTGCCAGTTGACCAGCAGCGTCAGCGGCGCCACGACGAGGCACGGCGCCCAGGATTCCGCCGCCGCGCGGACGGACAGGAGCCAGGCGATCACCTGCACGGTCTTGCCAAGCCCCATGTCGTCGGCCAGCAGCGCTCCGAATCCGTGATCCGTCAAGAAACGCAGCCAGGCTGCGCCGCGGCGCTGATAGGCGCGGAGCTCGCCCAGGAAGTCCGGCGGCGGGGCGTACGCGGCGGCCTGACCGCCACCTCCCTGGCGCAGTTCGTTCACCAGCCCGCGCAACCAGCCGTGCGCCGCGACCTCGTCGACTTCGAGTTGTCCGACCGCACCGATGCCCATCACGAACGCCAGGGGATTGGCCGCCGACGGACCGCCCTGTCGTTCGAGGGCGCGCAACGCCTCCTTCAGCAGATTGCGGTCGACTTCGATCCAGCGGTTGCGGAAGAAGACGAGCGACGAGCCCTGTTCCAGCAGAAAGCGCAGTTCGGCCGCCGTAACGGGTTCCCCGGCGACCTTGACCGTCAGCCGGAACTCGGGCGCGGAGCCGTTCTCCCGCTCGGACGCGCGGACTTCGGCGGCGGCGGTCACGGCGGCGGACAAGTCGTCGCCCTCGACCGTGTAGCCGGCGTTCCGGAGGTCCCGCGCGCCGCGCCGGACGAAATCCTCGGCCTCCGTCCGCGAGAGGGCGGCCTTAAGCGTCCGCCGTCCGTGCAGCTCGCGCAGCTTGCCCCACACGAACGTCGCCTGGCCGAGAGCCCGAAGTGAAAGCCGGTCGCGAGGAACCGCGCAGGTCACGCGGGAAGCGACCGGGTCCAGACGGAAGACGATCGCCTTGCGGCAGCGGGCGTTTTCGGTCTCGTCGCCCGACCAGGCCTTCAGCTCGTCCGCAAACTGCGCGCACTCCGCGTCATCCCAGACCACCAGTCCTGTACGCGAACGCAGGGCCGTCGCCCAGGCGTCGTGAAGGGTTTCGTGCCGCTGGTCCTCGGCATCGGCAGAAAGCGGCGTCACCGCGGCGGAACGGACGTACTCGTCCACCCAGGGGTTCTCCGGCCAGCTGTGCCAGCGCGCGTGCCAGCCGTCGTCCTCGCGCTCGAAACCGGGGACGAAACGGCCCTCCGCGACCAGCTTCAGCGCCTCACGTTGCTTCGGGGTTAGCTGTCGCATCCTTCGCCGCGTCCTCAGAGGGAGCCGAATCCTCTTCCTGGGCGACCTCGCCGAGGGTCTTGGTGCCGGACAGCAGGGCCACGACCTGCGCCTGCACCTCGGCCAGGTTCTCCAGGCGGATGCGCGGATCGAGGATGACGAACGTGTCGCCCTGCTTGCGGTCCTCGTAGACGCGGCGGATCGTCCCGTCCTCCAGCTCCTTCTGGTCGCGTTCGACGAGGATGCGCGAGCGCTCCAGCATCACCGCGAGGACGTAGACGACGTTCTTCATCGCCGGGTCGTCCAAGGTGACGAGCTGGCGCAGCAGTTCGCCGGCGTCCTCCTTGCGCAGCGGCTCCTTCTTCTCTTCCTTGACCGGCTTCAGATAGACGCCGTCCCACTGCGAAAACGGCTGCCAGTCCCGCGCGAAGGTCTTCCAGCATTCGGGATGGCAGTCCAGCCGCTCGTAACCGCTCGGCGTCTCCTTCAGGACGCTGACGATCGGCACCTTGTCGACCAGCGGCTGCTGGCAGACCGAACAGACGTGACCCCGACTGCGAATATTCCATTCCTGACTCATGACGCTATTATATCAAATTTGCGCGGACAAGCAGCCCGGTCGTCCACTCCCCCAGGGTCTTGTGCGAAACTTCGGCAAAGCCCCGGCCGACATACGCCGAGAGAACCTCGGGGTAAAGCTCCGTCAGGATGCCGCTGATGATGAGGTGACGTCCGCAGTACGGCACGATTTCATCGGCAAAGCGGACGAGCAGCGGACCAAGGATGTTAGCCGCAACCAGTTCGCAGGGACGCGGCACGGCGGCGGAACGCTTCCCCGCCCCGCCCCGCCCGAGGGCGAACCTGAAGAAGTCGATCGAAACCGCATTGGCCGCCGCGTTTTCGACGGAAGCGTCGACCGCCTCCTGGTCGACGTCAAAGCCCGTCACTTCGGCGCACCCCAGTTTTTTCGCCGCGATGGACAGGATGCCGGAACCGCACCCCATGTCCAAAAACGATTCGACCGGGGCCAATTCGTCAATGTACTCCAGGCACGCGCGCGTCGTCTCGTGCTTGCCCGTCCCGAAAGCCATGCCGGGGTCGAGCACGATCGGAATGCGTCCGCACTGCGGGACCTTTTCCCACGAAGGGACGGTGACCAGCCGGCGACCGATTTCCTCGACCTTGAAGTGACGCCGGTAGGCGAACTTCCAGTCCTCGTCCGGAACATCCGCCACCCCGATCTCCGCCTCGACGCCGACAATGTCGAGCGCCGCGCGCAAAGCCTGTTTCGCCGCTTCGACCGACCCCTCCGCAAAGAAAATGCGCATCTCGGCCCGAGGCTCCTCGATGTCGCGCCAAGAGGATAAAATGAAATCCCCTCCATCGAATACCTCGAAGAGGGGATTGACGAATCGCTCGTCGACGGCACAGAAGACCTTGGTCAACTCAGGCCTTCTTCGCCGCCAGCTTCTTGACGACCGCCGGACGCTGGACGAGGACACGAACGGCCTCGTCGCCCATGAGCTTGACGTCCTCTTCTTTCATGCCGAACTTGACGAGACGTGCACGCTGCGCCTTGGACTTGCGCGCCTTGTCAGCGGGCGTCTTGCAAGGACGGACATGCGATTCTTTCCGAAGTGTACGACCAGTACCCATTTTCTACCTCTGCTTTCTTCCTTAAAGAAAAAATATTGCCTGATATTATACCGAAAGTCGGCGCAAAAAGCAAGTGCAAAGTCAGGTCCGAAAAAAGGACGCGGAAAATCCGCGTCCTCCTTTCATGCCTAACGACAAATGCGTCGATTACCAGCGAGACTCGCGACGGGGACCGCGATCGCCGCCGAAGCCGCCACGGTCGCCGTAGCCGCCGCGACCGCCGCCGAAACCGCCACGACCGCCGCGGAAACCGCCGCGCTCCTCACGGGGCTTGGGCTGCGACTCGTTCACGCGGACGGTACGCCCGTCGAGTTCGTGTCCGTTAAGGGCGTCAATCGCCGCCTGGGCCTGGGCCGCGTCGGGCATCGTCACGAAGCCGAAGCCCTTGCTACGACCGGTCATGCGATCGGTCACGACACGAACAGCGGTAACTTCGCCAAACGGCGCAAACGCTGCCTTGAGTCCATCGTCAGTCGTCGCGTACGCGAGGTTACCAACATAGATTTCCATCTGAACTTTCCTTCTTGTTGCTTTTTTCCGCCCGGCCGCGGAAGCACACGCCCCGACGGCCGAACGCGAAATTCTTTACTTGTCCGTCAGCGCCGCGACGCCCGGGAGCACCTTGCCCTCGAGGAATTCGAGGGACGCGCCGCCGCCCGTCGAGACGTGGCTCATCTCGGCCGCCTTGCCGCTCTTCTTCACCGCGCTGACGCTGTCGCCGCCGCCGATGATCGAAATGCCGCCGTTGGCCTTCACGCCCGCGACCGCCTCGCAGACACCGTAGGTGCCCTTGGACAGCGGCGCGAATTCGAAGCAGCCCATCGGACCGTTCCAAACGACCGTCTTCGCGTCCTTGACCGCATCGGAGAAGAGCTCGACGGACTTCGGACCGATGTCCAGGCCCATCCAGCCGTCCGGAATGTCACCTTCGCAGACCTTCATCTGAATGTCGGAAGCGTCCTTCTCGGCCGGGAACTTGTCGGCGATGACGTTGTCGACCGGCAGGAGGATCTTGATGCCCTTGGACTTCGCGGCCTCGAGCATCTCCTTGCAGTAGGCCACCTGCTCGTCTTCGCAGAGCGAGCTGCCGATCTTCATGCCCTGCGCCTTCTTGAAGGTGTAGGCCATGCCGCCGCCGATGATGAGCGTGTCGACCTTGTTGAGGAGCGACTTGACGACCGCCAGCTTGTCGGAGACCTTCGCGCCGCCGAGAATCGCCACGAACGGACGCGCCGCCTTCTTCGGATCGGACGCGTCGCCGAGGAACTGGATCTCCTTCTCCAGCAGAAAGCCAGAAACGGCGGGCTGGATGTAGTCGGCGATCACGGCGGTCGACGCATGTGCGCGGTGGGCCGTGCCAAACGCGTCGTTGCAGTAGAGGTCGCCGTAGGACGCGAGCTTCTTCGACATCTCGGCGCGCTCGGCCTTGAGCTCCGCCTTCTTCGCCGCGAACTCCTCGTCGGTGAGGTGGATGCCCTTCTTCTCGTCGTCCTTCTTCACCTTGCCGTCTTCGGCCTTGTAGAAGCGGGTGTTCTCCAGCAGCGCGACCTCGCCCGGCTGGAGCGCCTTAACGACGTCGTCGGCCGCCAGACAGTCCGGCACGAACTTGACCGCGAGGCCGAGCTTCTCGGAAAGCGCCTCGGCGACGGGCTTGAGCGTAAACGCCGCGTTCTCAGGATTCGCCGGCTTGCCGAGCTTGACGCCTTTCGGACGGCCGAGGTGGCTCATCAGCACCAGGCTGCCGCCCTGCTCGAGCACGTACTTGATGGAGGGCAACGCCGCGACGATACGGGTGTCGTCGGTGATCTTGCCCGAACCGTCCTTGGCCATCGGCACGTTGAAATCGACGCGCATGACGACGCGCTTGCCCTTGAGATCCACATCGCGAAGAGTCTTCTTGTCCATTTCCGCTACCTCCTCTGGAGAACGAAAGAACTGTAGGATTTGATTACCGCGAGACGGCGCTTACTTCGCCATCTTGTTAAGCTTAAGCTGGGCGCGGCTCTTCTTGCGGTCAGCGGTGTTCTTCGCGATGATGCCCTTCTTGACCGCCTTGTCGAGACCCGACACGAACTCGCGCAACTTCTTCTCCGCCGCTTCCCGCTGACCGGCATCGGCCTCCTTGAAGAGCTTCTTGTGAGCATCGTGGAGCTTCGCCTTCACGCTTGCATTGCGCTGACGAGCCTTTTCATTCTGACGGTCGCGTTTCCTGGCGGCACGTCCGCCTTTTACATTAGCCATGTTGTTTCTAACTCCTGTTTCGGAATGTTTGTCACATAATTATAGCAAAATCGGATCGAATCCGTCAACCGCGTTTTTTCGCCGGCAGAACGCGGCTTGTATTACGGTCGAGAGTTGCAGGTCGTTTTTCAACCACTGAAGGCACAGAAGCCGCATTCGCGGGCACCGCGAAAGCTGTTTGGGGAAGAGACCCGAAAGACGATTCAACCGCAATACTACCCGCGTTTCGCCCGCCTTGAGCCCGAATTCCCAAGTCAGCTCGTGAACGGCATTGACGCGCGACTGCACATAAAGCCATCGTCAAATCCGCTCGCCCCAAACCGGGACGACCGCCTTGCCGCCGGCCGCCTCGGCCTCCCGCTGCGCGGCGAGTCCGTCCTGCCAGGTCCAGCGCCAGCGGTCGCGCGCGTGGCCAAGCTCGTTCAGGTGCGCGATGACCGTCGCTTCGGGACGCAGCTTGCGCACGCCTTCCCCGACATTCATTCCGCAATACGGATGCACGATCCAAAGGTCGGGCCGCCGCGTCGGATTGAGCTTCTCCAGGCTGGAACAGTCGCCGGAATGGTAGATCGTGTATTTTCCGACCGCGACCTCGAACGCCGTCGTGAAGTCGACGAGATAGCCGTTGTGATCCGCGAGCGAGGTGCGGATCTCGACGTCTTTCAGTTTGAACGCCTTTCCCGCCCGCGTATAGCCGCCGGCCTCCGCCCAGTTCTTCGCCCCGTAATTGTCCTTGAAGTTCGAAACGACGGTCTTGCCCGCGCCGTTCATCGCCCGATAGAACTCTTCGGTGTAATGGTCGCCGTGGTTGTGCGTGATGAGCGCGAAGTCGAGCAGCGGCGCGATCTCCGGCGCCCGGCGATGCATCAGGTCGATGGAGAAGCACGCCGCCTTCGTCTTGACGACCACCCCCATGTTATAGACCAGCCACACCGCCGGCCTGTCCGTCACGACCGTTTCCCGCACCTCCCGCAGCACCTTGTCGAAGGCGTCGTCCAGTCGCAGAAGCGCGTCCTTGCGGGCGAGTCCGAACCAGTCCCAGCCGCCGTCGAGATACGCCTTGAAGTCCGATGGCGTCACCTCGTCGATCTCCGCCTGCAGCGCGTCGTAATCGGCCGTCGCGCCGATCGCCGCCTCGGCTCCGAACGAATCGCCCGTCGCCGCCAGGACCGCGGCAGAACCGACCGTCTTCAGAAATTCGCCTCTTGTCATTGTCTATCCCTTTCAGCATGTCACCACGAAAAAAGTCGACGACCAGGCCGAGGATTTCGATTGGTCGCGCCGTCAACTTTTTTGACCCCGAACAGCAGGGCGGAGACGACGGCCGTGAACGGAGCGACCAGGACGAGGCCGAAGCTGCCGACGAGCGTCTTGACGATCTCCGCCGACACGAGCGTCGAATTGATGAAGTCCGACGGACGCGTCCCCTGCGCCGCAAAGGTCATCAACAACGTGAGGTAGCCGCCAGAATAAGCGAGCAGCAGCGTCGTCGTCATCGTGCCGACCACCGCCCGGCCGATGCGCAGTCCCGAGAGGAGCAGTTCCCCAAAGCCCAAGGCGGCGTTGTGCCGCCGCACTTCCGCCACGCCCGAGGCGATATCCATGCCGAGATCCATCACCGCGCCCGACGACGCCAGCACGATGGCCCCGACGAAGAGATCGCCGAGGTCGAGCGACGAATAGCCGGAATAGAGCAGCACCTGCGCATACGGCAGCGTCGCCCCGTTCACATGGAGGAGTCCGCCGATAATCCGCGCCAGCGCCAGCGAGGCGACGATGCCCAGCATCGAACCCGCAAAGGCCGCCAGTCCCGTGCGCGTCCACCCCGCCACGAGATACATGATGACCGCCGTCAGCACCGCCACCGTAAGAAACGCCACGCCCGAAGCGCTCCAGCCCGAAAGCACCAGCGGCACCAGCAGTTTCCATACCGCCAGACAGCTGAAGGCAAAACTGAAAAGCGCCTTCAGACCCGTCCAGCCGCCGAACAGGACCAGCAGCACGCAGAAGGATCCGAAGAGCCAGGCGATTCCCCCGAGCCGCCAGTGGTCGCGCGCCACCAGCGACGTTCCCTCCTGAATCTCCCCGCCCGCCGGCAGCACCACGAGCGCCGTGTCGCCCGGCGCGAACCGCTTGTCCAGTTCCATCTGCGCCCGCAGCTCGTTCTCGGCCGCCACCTCGCGTCCGTCGGCGAGCCGCACCCGCAGACGCTGCGTGCCGAACTTGACGAGTCCGTGCTGCTGAAGCGCAGTGTCATCGACCGACACCACTTCCGCGCGGGCTGTCGCCGCCGCATCGTCCGCCAAACGGCCCGGCGGCGGCATCATCCAGAGCGCGACGACCGCCAGCAGAAGGACCAGCGCGGGAAGGAACGACTTCACTTGCAAAGCGATTTCAGAATTCTGGCGATGTCGGTGTTCTCGATATAGCCGGAGAACTGCTCGGACCCCGGACCGACGGCCGTCGTCAACACGGGCATCGCCGTATGGGCGCCGCTTGACCAGCCGATGCCGCACTTGTGCGAGAGGATCAGCCGGCAGGCTCCGCCGAAGAGATAGCGCTTCTCCCCGTCGTAGGCCGAGTTCTCAGACACCCGCGACTTATGGAAGGCGACGTCATGCTCAAACGCCTGCTTGAGCTCGTCGACGTCCTGCGCGGACAACACCAGGCGGTCGGTCTTGGCGTCGCCCTCGAACTTGAAGCCGAAAGCCTGCTCCACCAGCGGGCGGATCTCGTCGAAAGAGAGGTCTGGCTTTTCGTCAAGCCGCCGCCCCACCTGGCCGTCGAACGCCCCGACGCTCATCGTCTGCCGCGCGAGATTGTCGAGATAGAGCGCATAGCCCGTCCCCGCGAAGCCCATCGACATGCCGCCGGTCTCGTGATCGCCCGTGACGACGATCAGCGTGTCGGGATGGGTCTTCTGATAATCAAGCGCGACCTTCACCGCCTCGTCGAGCGCAAGCACATCGCGCAAGTTCGTCGCCGCGTCGTTCGCGTGGCCGGCCCAGTCGATACGGCCGCCCTCAGCCATCAGGAAGAAGCCCTGCTCGTTATCCAGCACCTCGATGGCCTTGCGGACGATTTCCGCCAGCGAGGGCTGGCCCGGTTCAAGCGGCGCGTCGATCGCCGGCACCAGCGCATCGTCGGTGAAGCGCGTCAGGATCTTGCCGCAATTCGGCTTGAGGTCCAGGAACTCGGCTTTGGTCTTCACGATGCGGTAACCGTTCGATTCCGCGACGGCATAGGCGTCGCCGATGTATTCGGCGTGCTTGCGGTCGTCATACTGGCGGTCCAGTCCGCCGCCGGCGAAAAAGTCGAAGCCGGACCGGATGAGATCGAGGTCGATGCCGTAACCGTCGCCGCGGCTGCGGCGGTGGGCGTAGAAGCCGGCCGGCGTCGCATGAGAAACCGTCACCGTGCTGACGATGCCCACCTTGCGTCCGCAGCGCCGCGCCACGACGGCGCAGGACTCGAGCGGACGGCCTTCCGCGTCCACGCCGCTCGCGTGGTTTTTCGTCTTGGTACCGCAGGCAATGGCCGTCGCCGCGGCGGCCGAATCGGTGACTAAGGAGTCGAACGAGCTGGTGCGCGTCATCGCCGAACAGGGCAGCGAGTTCATGGCGAGCGGTCCGTTACCAGACTGCCGCGAAAACTCCTCCGCCACCATCCGCTGAGGAACCGACATGCCGTCGCCGATGAAGAGGATGAAGTTGCGCGGAGCCGCCGCGGAGGCGGCGCTGACGGCAGACGACAGGAGGGGGAGACAGCAAGCGCACGACAGCAAGAAGAGGCGGCTTGCAGACAGCGGTGATTTCATAATGGCCTTTCGTGCTTATTCGAAAACTTCTTCCGGCGGCGCTTCGCGTGTCGTCAGGCGGAAGAAGCCCCGGTCGCCTTCGCGCTTCGCAGTAAAGGTCAATTCGTCGCCGTCCTTCGCCACGCGCAGCCAGACGTCCGTCGGCTTGTCCCATTCCTCGCCGAGATCGCCGACCTGCTGGAGCGCATACTCGAGGCCGACGCGCGTGCCGGTGACGACAACGGAGAACTCGCTCTCGCCCTCGCTCTCGCTCAAATCCAGGGCGACGACCGTCGGCTCAAGTTCCTCAGTCTGCTTCAGCTCGATGCCGTAGACCGTGCGGCCATTGGCATCAACCGACTTCTGCACCTGGTAAATGGACGCCAGCTGGACGGCGGTCTGTCCGTTAAGCGTGACCGCGCCCGTCGCCTCGTCAAGCCCGACCGCCCCGCCTTCGGGGAAGACGACGGTTTCACCAGACTTAAGCAACTTCGCCATGCCGACGAGCGAATTCGGATACGGGATGCCGTCCTGATCAACAATCGGAACCGTCTGCTCATAATCCCAATACGGCACAGACCATGGAACGCAGTTGACATTCTGAGTCGAACATTTCGCTTCGTCGATCTCGACATAGACCATTCCGTTCGAGCTGATGACCGTGCCGTTCTTGACAGTCGCCTTCGCGCCGTCAATGACCCGGAAGACATAATCGTCGAAGAGTTGCTCGACCGTATGGCCCTTCAAATCGACCGTCGCGTTGCGGTCGATGACGATCGGCGCGTGGATGGCGATGCTGTCCGTCAGCGTCACCGTCGCGCCCGCACCCTGCCGCGACAGCTGGTCGTAGAGACGACCGGCATAGTTCTGGAAACCGTTCGGGAACCGTCCCCAGGTCATACGCGCCGTACGGGAAACAGGATCGATCAGCATCTCAGACGCATCGTTCGCCTCGATGAACTGCGCGTAATGGATGTTCGGCAGGTCCTGCCGCGCGACGGCGCTGGCGAGGTTCACGAGCGGATAGTCGCCAATCAGCGGATTCGACGAAACGAAGTTGACGCGCGAAACGTCGCCGGTTCCGGTGTTGCCGCTGGCGGTGACGGAATCAAAGCGCGCATTGCGCTTGGTGCCGCCCAGGATGTGCGCGAAGTTGCCGCCCTCGGGATCGAGCGCGTAGACGGCCGTCACGACCGCGCCGTTGTTGGCGTTGTCGGTCACGCGGACAGTGCCCTGACCATCTTCCCTCGTAACAAAGCCGCCCGCGTTGGCGATGCCGGCGGCGTAGGCCGACGGAGCCTCGCGGCCATAGTCGACCGACTTACGGACGTTGAACGCGGACGCGCTGACGATCTCGGCGTTGTTCGTGTTGCGGGCGAGGACCAGAAGCGGATAGTTCTCCGCCAGGCCGACGACGCCGGCCACCTTCTCGCCGTCGTTCCGGATGCGGCCGGAGGCGACCGTGACGTTGGAGACCGTCAGGCTGCCGACCGAGCAGCCGACGAGCGCGGCAACCGCGTCCGCCGCGTTCGAAATCGCCACTTCCTCGAAGCGGATATTGCGAAGCGTGGCATCCCGCGCCGTGCCGACGAGTCCGAAGGCCGTCAGCCCCAGTTCGTTCGTGCAGCCGCCCGAGAAGGCGCCGCCAGAAAGTCCCTTCACCGTGTGGCCGCGTCCGTCGATGCTGCCCGCGAAACACGCGATCGGCGTCCAGTCATGGGCCGCGAGATCAAGGTCGTTCGAGAGAACCACCGCACCGGGGAAGTAGTCGTTCTGCGCCTGTCGGGCCACCCACGCGAGGCCCGACTCGTCCAGAATGACGAACCGGTCGCCGCTCGTCTCGACGCCGTTCTCGCTGGCGAAGTCGATCCAGTTGTCGCTCAGGCGGAAGACGTAGTAGGTGACGCCGTCAACCGTATAGGAATCGACCACGTAGCCGAGCGGCCAGACCAGCTCCAGAAGTCCGTTCGGATCGGAAACGGCGAAGCTGCCATCCTGACCGCTGACGGTGTAGATCGACTTCCACAGCGGTACGAGCACCAGGTCGGTGTCCTCGATTTTCTCGAGCGCGCCTTCGATCGTATAGTACAGGTTCCGGCCGGCCTTCGCCACATGCGAATCGTAGCAGTCTCCGCGCACGGCACCGACCATGCCGCAGCCCGCGAACTTGACTTGGCTGCGGTACATGTCGTTCGGTTCGGGCATCTTCTCGCAGGTAACAGTGGCGATTTTGGCGCGAGTCCCGTCCGTGTCGTCGAAATACGTCACCAGACCCTGGCGGTAGTTCAGCTGGATGACGATCTTGTACGCCTTGCCAAGTTCCGCCTGATAACGCGTCATCTCCCATTCCTTGCCGTTGAAAACCGCGAAGAAGCACATCTGACCGGTAACCGTGCGGTCGTCCAGCGCAATGGTGATGCTGGCGAGATCGTTGTCGTCCAGGTTCGGATGCCGCGGCGCCTTAACGCGGTAGCCAGGGGAGTCGGTACGGAAATCGACGGTGATTTCGCGCAGCGAGGAGAAGAGGATCTCATCCTGCGCATTCGTCGAGGTGAACGTTATCATGTCATCCACGCTACCGCCAAGCGAAATCGCCTCGCCGAACTCCATCGAGCTGACAACGCTGGCGCGCGAGGCGTCATAATCCCATTCGCCAGTTCCCGTGCGCCGTCCGTTGAACGTCCACGCATCCTCGTCAATCCATCCGCTGGCGACGCGCCGCGACAGATTCATCGGCAGGGACACCTGCGTTTCGCCGGAAACCCTGGCCGCCCCCCCGCCCACAAGGACACTGACTTCAATGGTGTAGGTCCCGCCAGCCTCCAGTCCGTCAAACAGTCCGCCAATCGGGATTTCCGCTTCCCCGACCCAATTCGTCACCACCGTGCGCACCACGCCGTTGGTAGCATCCTTCAGTCGCAGCAAGACATCCCGCTGCGCGTCCGCATACACCGTGTCCCACAGCTGGTCGACGCGGACGACCCCATTGGCCCAGAAGTTCGTGAAGTTCGCCCCCGGCTCGCCGTCGCCGTCAAACGTCACCGTCGCCCGGAAGACGCTCGCGTCCTTGATGTCGCCGTCCACAGACGCAACCTCGCCGTCGCCGGCGAAGGTGAGCATGTCCACCTTGGTCGCGCTGCTGCCGGACTTGTAATCGCCGAGGAGGATTTCGCCCGACGGCATGGCGACCGAGTAAGACACCCGCTGCGCCCCGCCGTTCAGACGGATCACGAGCTCATACTCCGTGCCCGTCTCGGGCGCGAAGACCGACCGGTCCACCTTCTGCCAGTCGCCATCTCCGTAGACGATGAACTGCGGTTCGTCAGTCACTAGGCTCTCGCCCCAGAGACTGACGCCGAAAAGTCCGCGCTGGGACGGGATGGAGGTCGCCGGCGCCTGAAATGCGGCCTTGATGCGGTATTCGCTTCCCGAAGCGGAGGAAGTGGCGTTCGTCGGCAGGAAGTTCACCGTCGCGAAGCTCGACGAGCCGATGTCGTAGGTGTTGAAGACAATCTTCCCGCCGGCCGCGCTCGCGTATCCGGTGTTCGACCAGATGCCGGAAATACCGCCGACGGAGTAGCTCGCGGCATTCTCGCGCACCCAGCCGTCCGTCGCCCACTTGAGACTCTTCTGGTCGGTCGCCGCGAATCCGCGCACGGCATCAGTTGCCGCAGGCTTCTCCTCTCCCTTGTAAATCAGTCTCGCCGAATAGGAATAGCCGTCGCCGGGCTGGATGCCGTCAAACGTCAGCGAGAATTCTGGTTTCTCGATGGACACGTCCGCCTCGCCCTCCCCGATTTGGTTTCCGTTCGCATCGCAAAGCGTCACATACACCTTCGCATTCTTGCCCGACAGATCGTCGCCGGAATTGATCTTCGCCACGCCGCTCACGATTGCGCTGGTGAAGTCCGCCCCGTAGGCGACGTTCAGTTCGAGCTTCGTGTCCGGCTTCGCCGGATCGATCAAAACCACCATCTTGCCAACCTTCTTCAGCGTCACCTCCTGTCCGTTCAGGACGCATGAGGCCGACGTCAGGTCAAGTTCATCGGCCTGAAGCAGGATGTCTCCAGGCTCGATCCGAGGATTTTCGACCACGACTTCCCCCTCGACGACCGCCTTCTTAAAGGACATCCTCTCGCCGGAGAGGCGGGTGCGCAGTTTCGCGCCCGCTTTAATCGTCAGGAGCGAGTCGGCCACCAACGCACCATCGGCCGTCAGCGTCGCGTCGCCTATCACGGTGATCTTGTCGGCCTTCCACACCGCACGGACCGGCTGCACGACTTCGCCGCCACCGATTGTCAGCACGCCCGCCGTCGGCGTCGCCGTGCCGATGGTGACGCCGCCCATGCTGTTCGCCGCGACCGTCAGCTCGCCCTCATATCCCGAGGCGTCCGTAATCTTAATCGGGTGCGAGTCGCCGCTCTGGATGTTCACCGTCAGCGGCGCGTTGCCCGTCAGCTTCGCAAAAGAGGTCGTGCTGTTGCTGCCGCCGCTCACCGTCACGCCCTTGCCCGTCACGCGCAGCTCGTAGGGGCAATTCCCAGTGCCGAACTTGCCCGTCACGCCGTCCATCTCCACGACGGAACCCGCAAGACCGAAGTCAGAAAGGTCCGCGACGGTGGCGAAATTGTAGTCCTTGAAGCGAACGAGGCCCGTCCAGTCATCCGCCGCCACGCCGCTGAACTTCCCGCCGTCCTTCATCTCCACAGTGCCGGCGCCGTGGGCGCGGCCCTTGGCCGTACCTTCGACCGTCAGCACCGCCTTCTCGCCGATGTAAAAGCCGTTGTTGGCATACGGCTCCCAGGTCGAACCGGCCGCAATGCGTAGCTTCTTCGACCCGGCCAGCACGATCTGCCGCAGGGCAATCGCCGGTACGGCATCCGCCAGGCTGTCCGCGAAGACCGCCCGCCAGGCACCGGTGCCGAAGGCGATGTCGCCGGTGAAGTCAGCCGTCTCGCCGACGAACCACACGCTCCGACCCGCAACGGTCTCGGAGCCGGAAGTCGTGTTGATCGTAATCTTGCCTGTGCCTTTCAACGCGCCGACGAGATAAATCGCGCTCTGCTCGAAGTTGCCGTTCAGCGTCAGACCGCCATCACCGATGACGAACGAGCCGATCCGATTCGTGCAGTTGACGCCGAAAACTCCAGACACGCCGTCGAACATGAGCGCCGAATTGCGGTTGCCGAGCGCGGAGAGGTCGAAGTCCGGCTCGGTGAATTCGCCCTTCAGCTCGACCGTGCCCTTCCAGCGTTCGGGATCGCCGTAGCCGTCGAACACCTGCAGTCCGTCCTGAGCCACCGTGCCCTCGCCGGCGATCGTCCCCTCGAAGTCCGCCGTTTTCGCCGTGAGCAGGCAAACCGCCGCGCCCGCGTCGACGGCGAGCGTGCCCGCGCCCGTCAGCGCACCGCCCAGGAACGAGCGACCGAACTCCGCCTCCGGCGCGACGAGTTCGAGCGTGCCGGACTCGATCCGCAGCTTGCCCGCCGCCCCCGTCGCGGTCGCAGTCTCCGACGTGCCGAGACGGCCGCGCACCCAGAGCGCGCCGTCGCCACGCTTGACGATTTCGAGGTTGCCGTCGGCGCAAAGCGCCGCGCCGGGCAAGGCCGACAGGAAGCTCGCCGTGCCGTCATTCTCGAAGACGAGCTGTCCGTGCGCCTTCACCGCATGGTCGCCGCAGGTGAGCGAACCGCCGGCGAACCGCACCGTGACGTCCTCCATCAGCGGCTCCGCCGCCGCCAGCTGGACCTCGCCGCCTTCGATGCGCACCGTCAAAGCGGACAACGCCTTGCCGTTCGCGTCATTCACAATCTCGAGGACACCCGCGCCGCGTTTCACGAACGTACCCGGTCCGCGCAAGCCCTGCACCCGCTGACGCTTGGCCGTCTGCCAGCCACATTCGGATCCTGTCGTCACTTCGATACCGCCCGCGCCCAGCGTGAGGCTGCCGGACTCCGACTCGGACAGCGAAACCGTCCCAGCCGTCAGCAGTCCCTTCGCCACCGCCGCGCTTTCGATCGCGACCGCGCAGTCAGCAGCGAACACCGCCGTCTCGTCCGCCCTCGGCGCATGGCCTTGCTTCCAGTTCCCCGCGGTCGCCCACTTGCCGTCATTGGCCTCGCCAGTCCAGAGGTTCGCGTCCGTACTGGACGGAACATAGCTCTTTCCGTACGCCGACTTCTCCACTCCCGCCTGGGTCACGAACTTCAGCGTGCCGCCGTCAAGCACGAGGTCGTTCGCCGTGTAGCCGATGCGTTCGTGCAGCGCCGAGAGCCGCAGCCGCAGCGTCGCTCCGGACTTGACCGTCGCCGCGCCTTCGCTCCCGGTCGGGAGTTCGGCAGTCCCGCTCTTAATCGTCTTCGGCACCTCCGCCGCAACATCCGTCAGCACCACGCGCCCGCCGTTCACCGATTCGAGGACGAGCCGTCCTGGGCCGGCAACCTTCCCGGAGTAGGTGTTCACGAATTTGTCCGCACGGAGCGTCGTGCCGACCTCCGAATCTGTCAGTTCGATCGGCTGATCGTCCGTCACCGCCGCGGCATAGCCGAAAGTGCTGTTGCCCAACACGCGGCGCACCGTCCCGACCGGCGCGGCAAAGCTCTTCAGCGTCAGTTTCGCGCCGCCCGTAAGTTCCATCTCCGCGTCCGTCAGCGCCAACGCGCCGAAAACGGCCGTGCCGCCCGGCATCGCAAAACGGCCGTCCGTCACCGCGACCGTCTTCTCGCTCGTCATCGAGCCACAGTCGAGCGTGGCGCCGGGCGTCGAGACGGAGATGTCGTCGGTGAACTTATCCGAAGGCTGGAAGCCCTTCTCGCCAGCGAGCCCCAACTCCTGTTCCTCCGTCGTCGCGGCATCGAAGCCGACGACTTCCGCAACCCGCAGTCCCGTGCCGAGCTTGAGTCCCTGCGGCGGCGAGCCCGGGAACGTCCCGAGGCCGATTCCGCCGCCCAGACTGGACACGCCGGAAAGCGTCGCAACGCGGCTACCATCCACGGCCAGCGCCAGTTTCGCGCCGTCGTACGACAGGATAAAGGTGCGATAGCCATTAAACAGCTTCGCAGGCGTCGCCGTTGACGAGAAGGAACTCTCACCGGCGGCGGAAACGGCGACGAGCCGCACGCCGTCGCCGGAGCGCACCAGACCCTGCCGCGCCGTCCCGTTGCCGCCGAAACCGCAGATGACACCGTTCTCGCTCGGCACCGCCGAAATGTCCGCGTAAAGAAGAACGCTCCGCGGCTCCGCCGTCGCCGCCGGACGGGAGGACTGCGGGTGCGCCGCGTCCGTCACCAGTCCCACCGTGCCGTAGGATCCGGGGCCGACGGACTGCGCCGCGTCCGTAAACGCGCCGCTCGACCAGGACGAGAACCAGCCGGAAGGCGACGCGCCGGGCACGGCGCGATAGCGGAACGCAATCAGCGGTCCCGGCCAGTCGTCAAGCGCCGCGAAACCAAGGTTACTGTCGTTTACCACTTGCATGCGGTAAATCGCATAGTTAGGCTCGACCTTCACCACCACTATCGTCCCGGAGGTCGAGGTCGGGGTCTCGAAAGTCGGCTTGCTCATCGTCGGCGCGGTGACCGTGAAGAGCAACGACTCGCCCGTGACGACCTTCGCCGTATCCGAATCGACCTCGACCTCGCAACCGAGCGTTTCGTTCGAAACCGCGACCTTCAGCTCCGACGGAGAACGCGAGAGCGTCAGCGTCCGCCACTGGCTCGTGCCGCCCGAAATTTTGACCGTCATCACGGCTGCGACCGGCACAAAGGCCGGCGCAGACACCGCGCCTCCACTGATCGTGACATCGGGCTCTACAGCCGACGGAGTCAGCGTCACCGTCGCGCCAGCCCAGCCATAAGCGGAGACATTGGCGGTAGCACCCTCCGTCGGATCCGTCAGATATTCATATTCCGTCACCGGCGCACCGCCGTTGACGCGGAACGGCATTGTGGGATCAGCCGCGACGAAACGGATTCGCCGCTTCACGTTCCGCTGGGCGTCGAGATGCCAGTCTGCCGGCACGATGTTGTCAAAGCGCCACTGGTCCAGCATCAAGTTGTACGCACGCTCCTGATCCGTCAGTTTTTCCTTGTAGACGCGCGCCGTCGAAATGATTAGCGTTCCCTTATGATCCCCATGGATGGCACCAAGCGTCAAGTTGTCGTTCGGGGTGCTTTCTGAAGGCTGGGTATAGAAGAGTTTCGAGCTGCTGTTCAGGTACAGCCCACCATCAATCAGCAAGTCAAACGCTTTGTATTGCTGATACAGCGAATACGTCGACATCGTTTTGATCAGTGCCATCGATCTCACCTTGCTTTTATCATTTCCAGAGTCAAAACTCTCAGACTTACGCGAGCTGGAATTCCAGATAGCCGCCACAACCCACTCGTCCGGCTGCGCACAAGTCTTGAACCCCATACCCCCATATCCGCCAATACTACAAAGAGAACTCTGGGCAGTAGAACCGCCGGCATCCACAAACCCGTCGCCCACGCGCGCACGGGCTTCAAACGTGTGGGTCGACGCCTCGGTCAGTTTCGCGTTCGTTGTGATGCTCTTCTGGTTCGGCAGGGTAAGCGTAGTCGCGTCAAAGGTTCCGCCCGCCGTTCCGACGTCCGTAAAGTCATAGCCGTTGCCGGAGAGGTCCTTCCAGGTCGTCGCGCTCACGTCATGCTGGCCGATGCCGACATTGTCGATCGCGTCCCACAGGCCGATCAGGTTGCGCTGAACGTAGTTGCCGGCATGCGGGACGTCTGCCCGCCCCGCGAACGGCAGGACGGCCAGCGCGGCCAATGTCAGAAGCGCCCTCATCATTCCGCCTCCTCCTTCCCCTCTTCCTCAGCCAATTCAGCTGGATCGCGATCAGAGACAACGACGCCGTAGAAGCCGGAGTCGGACTTCGGCACCGTCATATAGAGCTGGACCTCGCCGTCGTCCTCCTCCGGACCGGGCTGCCAGAAGGCCACATCCTTTTCACCGAAGCCCGCCAAAGACTCGGAGAACTTGAGTCCGTAGAAAAGGCCGCGCCGCGCATGCTTTACGACGACCCAGACGATGCCGTCCTCATCCTCGCGCTCGGCCGAGGCCCCCACGCCCAGGTCGCCGATGACCGGCACCGCCTTCTCGCCCAGCGCCACGGTGACGACGCCGTCCGCCGACGTCTTCAGCGTATAATAGTCCGCCAGCGTCTGCACCGTCTCGCCGCCGAGCGTCACCGTGTTGCCGTCGGCCTTCGCCGATGCGCCCAGGAGCCGGAACGTCGAACCCGCCTTCAAATTCTTGAGCGCATTCTGCGTGTACAGCCTCACGACGTCGCCGCTTTCGAGCAGCGCGACGCCTTCCGGGAGCTGGGAGGTAAACTTCACCTCCGAACCCGAAAGCGTCAGCCCGTTCGTGGTGACATTCTCGCCGTCACGGACGAAGACGACCGCCCCCGAGACGTCCGGAGCCGTGC
Organism: Kiritimatiellia bacterium; assembly: GCA_045628545.1. Lineage (GTDB taxonomy): Bacteria > Verrucomicrobiota > Kiritimatiellia > RFP12 > UBA1067 > UBA1067. The sequence goes on along the minus strand of JAZQPI010000039.1, from coordinate 16,803 downwards.
CATTATAGGTCAAGAGCGTCCCGTCCACCGAGCCGACGGCGGTGAACGAAGCCTCGAAGAAGGCCGTCTTGGTCTCCCATCCGCAGTCGGAGTTGACGGTGACGCCCTTCGAGTAGGCAATCGACCCGACGGACGCCATCGCGTCGCCATCACCGACGATAATGCGCTTGTCCTCAATCTTGAACTTCCCCTTGTAGTCGGAAACGTCGCGGAAGCGGATGACCTGGCGGATTGTCGCCATCGGCTTCTTCGCCACAAACGGACCGGAGCCCGAGAGTTTGCGGAAGGTGACGGTACTGCCGCTGTAGCCGGCCTGATTCGTCCAGCCATCGCCCTCCAGGACGAGTTCGTACGGCAAATCCAGATCCTTATAAACCGAAATGTGGCCTTTGACATTGTTGAAGACAACCTTCGAGGACAACGTGCCCCAGGTGTCGATGCCGGAGAGTTCGGTCGCGCTGCCAATGTCCACGACCTTTACCGTACCCGCCCAGTTCGGCGAGAACACGTCCGCAAGACTCCGCGGAACCTTGCCCCTCCAAACGAAGGTCGCGTCACCGGCGAACCCGTCACCGGTTCCGCCTCGCACGGTGGCCAGAGTCATGTCAGCCGTCCCCGTCGCGACGACATTGCCGTCGATCCAGAGGTCGCTTTCAATCGCCTTGCCGTCGAACGTCACGTTCCAGACGTTCGTACCCGACGGGAAGATGACGAGGTCGCCTTTCCCCGGCACCTTGCCGCCCTTCCAGTTGTCACCGTTGGACCAGTTAGAATTGCCGCCTTTGCCGCACCAGATGACGGCGTTCGTCGCCACCACACTCCAGTAGCCGTCGGAATGGGCGTAGTAGAGCGCCGCATTCGTCACGCAATCGGCAAGCGCAAACGTCTCGGAATTGGTCGAGGCGAATTCGCCGCCGCCGATTTCGACACTGCCCTCGCCGCCGGCTTCCGCGCCCAGACGCCGGCGGGCGATCTCGCCCGCGATCTTTCCGTCCTCGATGATGAGCACCGGGTGTTCGGTCGGCTTGGTCGGATAGTCGATGATCGCGATCTTGCTGGCCGGACTGCCCGCCGCGGCAAAGTAGTTGGCATACGGCTCGATCCGTCCGCCGCCGACGGTGTCGATGATGCGCAGCCGTCCGTCAGTGACGGAGATCGGGGCGGGGCAGGCCTCGGCACCCTTCAGCGTGCGTCCGCAAAGGTCGAGCGTGAGCGTCACCCCATCGGGGAGCTTCACCACATCGGGGGGCGTCCCAGCGGGCAGGCGAAGCCCGCCCGGATAACCCCAATGGTGCTCGCCGTCATATGTCAGGTTCGTCGGCACGAACACCTCGCCGCCACCAAGTCGCAAGACGGGGTCAGCCTTGTTCATCTGCGACACCCAGTAGATGGCCTCGTCGAACGTGGCGTAGCCACCTTCGCCGCCAACCGTAAGCGCATCGCTCCCCGACACGATATAGCCGATGGGCAGACTGGAGGTGAACCCTTCGAACACCCCGCCCTGCGCGTTCGTAGTCGCCGTACAGCCGACGCCGTTCCACACGCCGGGCCTGAACCCTCCGGCCGTATCGTACTGAACGCCGCTGACCGTAACCCCAGACCTCGCGACCACGTCGAGACGGCGCATCTGCAGCTGGAGATCGGTCGGCGTCGTGGCCTCGCCGCCATCCACCGCATAAGCGAACGACGCCACGCCGACATCCCAGCGCAAGGAGAATACGGTGTCCGGCTTGAGTTCCTCCGCCGGGGCGTTAGTGATCACGATGTCGTCAATCTGGCTGCGTCCGCGGAAGGCCAGCCCGTTGAAGAGAACCGCCACGTCGCTGCCGCTGCCGCCGCAAGCGGGGAAGAGCCGACGCTCGTCGATCAGAATGCGCGCCTCGGCTGTCAGCAGGGCGGAGTCGGCGAAGTTCGGACCCAGCACCTGATAGTCCGCCGTGCCCACGAGGTTCGTCCCGTCGAGCGAAATCGTGAACCCGCACAGCTTGCCGCCGGCGGTGATGTCGGGAAGCGTCCGGAACGCGAGCGTGTGCCAGGCGTTCGTGTTGAAATCGTCAGGGATCTCGACGCGGCAGTTGTAAGCCGTCGCGGACTGGAACTTCGACTCGAACCGTCCGCAGGTCACGTAGAGCGCGGCATTGACGCCCTCCTCCTCCGGCGCCTTCATCCACACCATGATTTTCTCATTGACGCCGATCACTGGATCTGGCGAGCAGGCCTTGAACTGCGTGCGCAACTCGTAGCAAATGGTCTCGTGCGTGTCGTTCGACGCCATGACCGGCTGAATGGCCGCCAGCGGATCGCCGCGCGGCACGATCGTACGCGCCAGCGAGGCCCCCGGCGTCATCGGCGAGTCGACCTTGAGGGCCTGCCCCACGCCGCCGTCGGTTACGACCTCCGCGGCAGTCTTGCCGGCGGCAGAACGCCTAAGCCAGTGGAAGGACTGCTTCCCGGAACGATCAAAGGGCTTCCCCTGATCGGTCAGCAGAAACACGTCCCGTGTCCCTTCTTTCAAGGCATCGAAATCCGCCCGCGACGAAACATAACCATCCTCCCCCCACGCCAACGGCGCGAGCAGGAAGAGTGTCATAGAAATGATCGCCTTGTTCATGACTTTATTCCTCTCCATCATTTCTATTTTATCAAAAAAAAAGCAGAAAAGGCAATTGAAATTCTGAGGAGGGTTGAAAGTTAAAGGATTGAAGAACGGCCCTCCCGGCGCCGGATCAGCGCCTCCAGCGTGCAGATGTCCTCCGGAGTCGTGATCTTCACGTTGCCGCGGTTGCCGGGGACGAGGTTGATCGGAATGCCGAGCTTCCAGCAGATGGTCGCCTGGTCCACCAGGTCCGTGTAGCCCCCTGGCAGCCGCCGCACCCGCTCGTGCGCCGCCAGAATTTCGCCCAGCCGGAAACTCTGCGGCGCCTGGGCGGCGAAGGACTTGCGGCGGGGCGGGATGTCGGACACCCGCGCGCCGTCTTCGCTGAGGACCAGCGTCTCGAAACACGGCGTGAACGTCACGGCGTTGCCCTTCTCCCGCACCCCCGCGACGTTGGCCGAAATGACCTCGGGCGTCACATAGGGCCGCACGCCGTCATGAAGGAGGACGACCGTCTCCGGCGGCTGCGACTCCGCCAGCGCCCGCAGTCCGTTGTAGATCGACTCCTGGGCGCTCGCGCCGCCCGCGACCAGCCCGCGGCACTTCGTGACGCCGTACGTCCGGACGATCTCCTCCACGCGGGCGAAACAGTCCCGCGCCGCCACGATCCAGATGCCGTCGACCTCCGGATGGGACTGGAACAGCCCCAGCGTGTGGGCCAGCACCGGCTTTCCGCAGATTTCGAGGAACTGCTTGGGGACGTCCGCCCCCATGCGCACGCCGACTCCCCCCGCGAAGATGATCGCCGCATTCATTGCGCCTGCACGGCCGTTGCCGCGATCGTGTTGACGATGTCCTCGACCGAACAGCCGCGCGAAAGGTCGTTGCACGGCCGCGCCAGCCCCTGCAGCACGGCGAAGCACGACGCCCCGCCCAGCCGCTCGGTGATCTTGTAGCAGATGTTCCCCGCCTGGAGGTCGGGAAAGACGAGGACGTTCGCCCGGCCGGCCACGGGACTGCCCGCCGCCTTGACCGCGGCGACCTCGGGCACGAGCGCGGCGTCGAGCTGCAGCTCCCCGTCCAGCACCAGACCGGGCTCCAGGTCGTGCGCAAGCGCCGTCGCTCGGCGGACCTTCTCCACGAGCTCGTGCTCCGCGCTCCCCTTGGTCGAGAACGACAGCAGCGCCACCCGCGGCGTTTCGATTCCGCACAGCCGCCGCGCCGTGTCCGCCGTCGCGACCGCGATGCTCGCCAGCTCCTCCGCCGTCGGACAGGGCACGACCACGCAATCAGCGTAGACCAGCAGTCCGTCCTCGCCCAACGACCGGTTCGGACACTCCATCAGAAAACTCGAGGCGACGATCTTCATCCCCGGGCGGGTCCGAATGACCTGCAGCGCCGGGCGCAGCATCTCGCCCGTCGAATGCACGGCGCCGGAGACGAGTCCGTCCGCATCGCCCTCGTGCACCATCAGCATGCCGAAATACATCGGATCGGCCGTCAGCCGCGCGGCCTCCGCCTCCGTAAGGCCCTTCGCCTTGCGCAATCCGTAGAGGACGGACGCGTAATCAGCGAACCGCGCGCTCTGCCGCGGATCCTCCACCCGGACCCCGGCGAGATCGACTCCTGCCGCTGCCGCCGCGCGCGAAACCGCCGCGAGATCCCCCAGCAGCACCGGTTCCGCCAGCCCTTCGCGCCGGACCTGCGCCGCCGCGGCGATCGTCCGCGGCTCGTCCCCCTCGGGCAGGACGATCGTCTTCACGTCTGCCCGCGCCTTCTCCCGTATGCGGTCAATGACTCCCATCGGTATTCCTCCCTCGGCCTACAGGTCGATTCCCTCGAAGCCGTTCCAGACGTTGCGCCCGGTGTAGGCAAGCGGCTTGATTTCGCCGCGCAGCACCCGCAGCACGGGCAGCGCCAGCGCCTCCTGCTCCATTTCCCCCGGATAGACCGCCAGCGGCGCAATGAACCCGCACCGCTCGCGGATGCCGTCAATGACGTCGGAGAAGCGCATGAAGCCGCCGGTGAGCAGCAGCGCGTCGACGCGCCCGCACAGGACGGCGCTCATTTCGCCGATCATCTTGCAGATCTGATAGATCATGGTGTTCCAGATCAGCGTCGCCTTGCGGTCGCCCCGGTCGACCAGGGCGTGGAGCGTGTCGGCGTTCGAGGTGCCGAAGAGGTCGACGAAACCGCCCGCGCGCGAGCATTTGAGCCGGAGTTCGGCCGCCGTGTGCGTCTCCAGATAGTCGAGGACCGCCAGCACGGGGACCGTGCCGATGCGCGTCGGCGTGAACGCGCCCTCGCCGTCCGCGCCCATGTTGCCGTCGACCATGCGGCCGTGGTCGTGGGCGCTGACGGTGATGCCGCCGTCGATGTGCGCGACGATGAAGTTGCAGTCCTCGTAACGCCGGCCGAGCCGGGCCGCGTGCGCCTCGGCCACCGCCTTCTGATTGAGGACGTGAGAATGCGAAACGCGGTAAACGCCCTTGATGCCGGTCAGGCGGGCGTAGTCGCAGAACTCGTCCACATTCGTCGGATTCAGCGTATAGGCCGGCCTGCCGTGCCGCTGCGCGAAGGTCCAGGCCAGCATCACGCCGAGCTTCGCCGGATGCTCCGACCCGCCGACCGCAGCGACCGTGTCGCGGTACAGCCGCTCGTCCACCGCCGTCACGCCGCCCGGCTGGGTGCAGGCGCTGCCCCCGCGGCCGACAAAGGCGTCGACAGAAGCCGGGTCGATCCCGGCTTCCCGCAGCAGGTCGGCGATCACGCCGGCGCGGAAATCAAGTTGGTCGTTGACGTGCGGAAAGGTCAGCAGGACGGACGAATCGTGAAAGACGCTCCGCTCGAAAACGGACTTCTCGTCTTCGAAAAGACTGACTTTGGTCGAAGTCGACCCCGGATTGATCACCAGTATCTTCATTGCACCTCACAAGATCTCGCAATGCGGCAGATCGCCGACAATCGGCGTCGCGTAAGCGATGAATTCCGGCGTGACGTCGTGTCCGTTGCGGGCGATGTAGGTTTTCGGCACGGAGCGCGTGTACTTCGCCGCGTTCTGGATCGGCACCGGCGCAAAGGCCACCTTGTAGCGCTTCGCGTCCTCGCGGACGATCGCGATCGTGCCCTTCGAAAGCTCGCCCTTCAACGCCGCGCGCACCGCCGCGACCCCGGCCGCACGGGCCTCCGCCTGATCCGTTGCCGAGGCGACGCCGGGAAAGCTGCGCTGGAGATAGCCGAACGTGTCGGCCCGCACGCGCTTGACATCGGCCTTCTCCTTCAGCAGCTTCGCCAGCGCGTCGCCCAGCGCACCCGTGCCCGACATCTGGACGTTGCCGTGGGAGTCCTTCTCGCCCGAACCGAGCTTCGCCCCGATCGGCACGCCGTCCTTGCCGCGGATCCCTTCCGAAACCGCGCAGACGCAGCGGCCGAACTTCTTCAGCGCCGCCTTCACGTCACGGATGAAGCGGTCCTCCGAAAACGGCACCTCCGGCAGATAGATGAGATGCGGTCCGTCGTCCGGCCGCGTCCGCGCCAGGGCCGAAGCCGCCGTCAGGAACCCCGCGTCACGCCCCATGATGATGTCGATCTTCACCCCGCCCAAAGCGCGGTTGTCGAGATCGTCGCCGCGGATCGCGCTCGCGACGAACCGCGCGGCGGATCCGAAGCCTGGCGTGTGGTCGCAGCTGCGGAGGTCGTTGTCGATCGTCTTCGGGATATGGTAGACGACGAGGGGGTAGCCTTCCTTCTCAGCCTCCTCGGCGACAATGCGCGCGGCGTCGGCCGAATCGTTGCCGCCGATGTAGAAGAAGTAGCCGACGCCGAGTTTGCGGAAACGCTCGAAAATCGCGCGACAGTCCGCCGCGTCGGGCTTGCGGCGGCAGCTGCCAAGAGCCGAGGACGGGGTTTCGGCAATCGCCTCCAGCTTGGCGACGGACGGTTTGCGGAGGTCGACATAGTCATCGGACAGAATGCCCACGATGCCGTGCCGCGCCCCGAGAATCTTCCCGATGCGGGATGACTTGCGAGCCTCCAGCACCGCACCGACCAGCGACTCGTTGATGACCATCGACGGACCGCCCGACTGGGCGATGACCATATTCTGATTCTTCATGCGACCACTCCTTTCTTGACGGACATTAAATCAGACACAGGGATCAGGATACCAGAAAGTCGTCCAGGCGACGGAGATCGGCAACGCTCTCCAGCGGATAACGTACGCCGAAACGGCGCTCGGCCTCCATGACGAGCCGCAGATGGCCGATGCTGTCCCACTCGGGCAGCGTCCCGCGCTCCGTCGCCCCCGAAAGCGATGTGCGCGGAACCTGCAGCACCTCGGCCGCGAAGGCGACAAAAGCGACGCGGTAGAGGTCGCGCACGGTCCGCAGCGTCTGGAACTCCGCCAGCGTCACAGGCGCGCCCCAGTCGTTCTCCAGCAGCACGAGCAGCCCGAACGCCTTCAGCGAACACCAGCCCTCGCACTGGCGGAACGCCGTCTCCTGCGAGACCGCGTCCACCTCCAGCGCGCGCGCCACGTCCGCCAGGAAGCGGTTCACGTCCGCTTCCTCCGCCGCCAATCGCCCAGCGCGAACGCCACGATGCCGAGCGACGAGAGCGCCGACAGGACCCCCAGCACGGCCGCCGTTCCGAAAGGCGGCAGCGGACGGCGAGGCCCCCAGGGCGAGACCACCCCCACCAGATACATGTCGGGACTCGGATTCGCCACCGGCACGATCCGACGCTGGCGCACCATCGCCGCGACCTGCGGTTGCGCAAAATCACCCCGGCGCAGGAACGCGAAATTGAACGAGCCGTTCTGGCGCCGCGCCTCGGAGATGTCCACCGGCGCGCAATACAGCCGGTCAATCCGCGCCAAGTCAAAGGCCCCCAGCAGCACGACCGCCCCCAGTGCGACCAGCGCGATCCGGCCCGCCTTCTTCGGCAACAGGCGGCAGAGGTCAACGAGCGCCTGAATGCCGAAGCCAGCCAACGCGCAGAGGCAGAACTCGGTCAGATGATGCCACTTCACCGGACAGCGCATCAGGCCGAAAAACGGCAGATGAAAGACGACTCGGTAGACCGGCTCGCAATAGCGGCCGAGCGAAAAAACGGCGAACACGACCGCCAGTAACGCAAAGAAACGGGCGTCGCGAGCCAGCCAGTCCCCGTCCGCGCGGCGGCGCCGGAAGAGTCCTGCGAGCAGTCCCGCGAGCGCCAGCAGACACGTCACCCAGCCGACATAGACCGAATGCTGACGGTAGTTGCCCTGCGGCGCGCCGAACTGACGGCCGATCGCCCCCGTGTAGGGACGGACCCCGCTGCCGCGCTGGGCGCCGATCGACAGCACGTACGGGCAGCTCGTGTCGCCGTTCAGCCGCGCATTGAAGAACTCCGCCACCTCATCCCCGGGCAACGACCAGTTCGTCACGAAGATCCACCGCTGCTCCTCCGCCTCGGAAGGCGACTCTTCAGCTCCCGCAGCTTTCGGTTCTCCCGCGGAACCGGCCTTCCCCCTGCCGTCCTCGCTCGCGCCTTCAAGCTGGCTCTCGCGACTGGCCAGGTCATTCACGAACGCCGTGCGCACACCGGCCCCGCCCACCAGCATAAATGCCGCGGCGGCGGCGATGACTCCCTTCCAGGGGAAGCGGCGCTCTCGTACGCAGGCGTAGGCGAAATAGATGAAGGCCAACAGCGCGAAAAGCGGCCAGATGTCGGCCTGCCAGCAGCAAGCCCACCCTTCGACCGCCCCCAGCATCAGGGCGTGACGCAACTGACCGCGGCACACGAGGCGATCGGTCAAACCGAACGCCCACAGGGCCTGTGCGGACATGAAGAACCATCCCAGGTGTCCGGCAGAAAACAGCGAACTCCAATAGCCGCAGAAGGCGAGGAGCAGTCCTGCTCCCAATGCGGCGGGGCGCGAAAGCCCGCGTCCGCGCAGGAAATACGCCAGCGCGAGTCCCGCCGCATAAAGCGAGATCGCGTACTGCAGCTCCTGCCAGAAATACGGCGAGCCGAGCTTGAAGAGGTCGGGCGGGGAGATGCGGCCCGTCTCCAGGAAGGCGCACCAGCAGTCCCAAAGCCAATGCGGCGGATAGACGATGGCGCTGTCGGGCATGACCGGCGCGAAGTTCGTCGACCAGGTCCCCCAGAACACGAAAGCCGCCAGCACCGCGAAGACGGCGGTGAAGACGGCGAACCACCCGATGCGCTTCACGCCTTCGGGAAGCGCACGGGGCGTGACTTCGGCTTTCATTACGACAGCTTGCCGAGCGCGATGATGGTGAAGACCATCGTGAAGATGGCGACCGTCTCGACGATGCCGAGCGCACCGAAGTAGTTCGTCAGGCCCTGTCCGGTCTCGGCCTGCGCGTCACAGCCGGCGGCGGCGGCGCGGCCCTGGAAAAGCGCGGAGAAGCCGATGCCGAGGCCCGCGAAAATGCCGAGCACGAGACAGGCGACGCCGGTACCGGCGGTCGAGCCCTGCTTGCCGAGCAGAATGAACATCAGGATCATCCCGTAAAGGGTCTGGGTGATCGGAGCGCCCACGAGGCCCAGCAGGATGAACGGCGCCGGCTTGCCGGCGGCATAGCATTTCTTCCACGCGCCAATCGCGGAAGACGCGGCGAAGCCCGTGCCGAACGCACTCCCCGTCGCACTCAGTCCCAGACAGGCGATGGCGCCTGCGACAATCATCGGATCCATTGTTTGTTTCTCCTTCCTTGTTCCCTTGAAAACGACTGTCCGCGTCCCGGCCGGTTCACGACCGCCGGAACGGACGGAAGACGTAGCCAGCCCAGCTGACGCCCTTGTGATTCGAAAACTCCAGCGTGTTCAGACGCACCGCGTGCACGAGGACCGACAGTCCCGCCATCGCGAGGTTCAGCCCGTGCCCGACCAGCAGGATAAGGACGAGCGGCAGCGCCTTGAGCCAAATCGGCAGGTCCAGCCCGACCGCCATCGCGTTGAAGTTCTGCGCGACCTTGACGGACGCGAGCCCGACCGCGAACAGCCGGACGTACGAGATGATGTCCCCGAGCACGGACATCGTGTTCAGAAAGAGCATCCCCTTGTCCATCCCCTTCGCCTGCACGAACAGCAGCACGAACGACACCCCGAAGACCGCGAAGCACCAGGTCGGGATGGAGCCGAAGATGCCGACGATGAAATTGGTCAGCACGTACATGAACAGGACGACTCCGGCCCAGCCGAATTCCGACAGGCAGGTCCGCGAATTGATCCGGCAGATCGCGTTCCAAAGCCTCGCCAGCAGAAGATGCGAAACGCCGATCGTGAAGCAGAGGAACATCATGTTGTCGTACTCGTGGCCCGTCTGTGCCCCGGCTCCGGCCAGCCAGCGCGCGGGACCGAGCAGCGGCTCCGCCCAGGCCCACCGCGGCACCAGCGAGCCGTCCTTCGCCGTCGTCTGCAGGAGCGTCGCGCCGAACCAGGTGTCGGAAAGGAAGCCCCAGGCCACCGTCGCCAGCGAGAAGACCGACAGCAGCACGAACCAGGCGCGCGGCAGCTTCCGCCGCATCAGCAGCGTCACGGCCAGGAAGATCGCCCCGTAAGCGCCGTCCCCGACCAGCATCGCGAAGAAAAGCGCGAAGTAGGCGAAGAACGGCACCGAAACGTCGCTCTCGTCATACGCCGGCGCGATGCCAAGCCCGGCGAAAAGCGCCTTCACCGGCCGCGCGAACCGCGGCGGCTCGATAAGCGTCGGCGGATTCTCCCCCGCCGCCGCCGCGCGCAGCAGCAGCCCCCAGCCCGCCTCCGCGGCGCACTGCCGCAACCCTGCGACGGACGGCTCGGGCACCCAGCCCGAAATCACCGCGACCGCGCCGTGATCCCGCAGCAGTTCGCGCGCCTGCTCGAAGGCGATCTTGTCCGCCAGCGCCGGGAACTTGCGCAACAGCGCCCGCTCGTCGCAGCCCGCCAGCCGGCAGGTGTCGATGACCGCCCGGTGTTCTACGCGGGCGAGCTTCTCGCGCATGACCGACAGCCGCTTCTCCGGCAGCTCGGCCGGCAGGTCGACGTAATCGCGCAAACCCTCGACCTGCTCGAGCAGCCGGCGCGCCAGCTCGGGATCGAAATCGCCGTACGGTTCGTAGAAACGGATCTGGGCGCGCAACTCCTCCGCCGCGGACTTCAGCCGCTCGCGGTCTGCATCCAGCGCCAGAATGTCGGCGACGGAACGCTCGCGCACCTCGCCGGCCTCCTGGCTTTCGCGCGCCTTCAGGATCAGACGAACCGCCTGCTCGGCCTCGGACTCCGCGCTCTTCGCCGCGTCAATCGCCGCGCCCGCAGCCGCCGCCAGGTCGAGATGCACCGCGCCGAAGTCGCGCAGCCGCTTCAACGTCGCCTCCCGCTCCGCCGCCACGCAGACGAGGTCCAGATGCCGCATCGTAACGATCACGCCGCCACCTCGCTTTCCGGCACGCGCGACTTCGCGATCTTGCCGCGCGTCACCGCCGCGGCCTGCTCGTCGCCCAGCGCGATCTTGATGACCCGGATGGCCTCGCGGCATTCGGGGATTTTCACCTTCTCGAAAAGATTGACGCGCTGCGAGACGAGCTCCAGCTCGGCCGTGATCAGCCGGCGCTGCTCCTCGTAGACCGCGCGTTCCTTCTGCAGCGACAGCACCTGCGTCGTCACCTTCACCGCGTCGTCGACCCAGACCGGCGTCGCCCAGGGGTCGACCTCCCGCACGTCCGTCTCGATCGACTCGAAGGTCGGAATCGTCACCCCCGCTACGTTCACCGTGCCGGTATGGACGCCGCGCACCTTCACCAGCCCCGCCAAAAGCTCCTCGTCCGTCGCAAACAGGCCCACCCACCGGTCAAGCCCCGCGCGCACTTCGCGCTCCCGCGCCGCGACCTCCTCCGCCTTGGCGACAATGCCCGCGATTTCGGCCTGGAGCTGCTGCTTCTTCAACTGCAACATCGGCAGAAAGCGCTGAAACCGCTTCAGCGCGTCCGTTCGAGCCTTGAGCTCCGTCTTCGTGAGTTTGACTTTCGCCATTTTCCCTATTATACCACTTTCCAAATCAAATGCCCATACCAAAACGCCTATTCGCCGCGGCGCCAGCGGTGGGTGGACTCGCCCTTCGCCTGGAGGACCTCCGCCTCGCCCAGCCTGCCGATTTCGCGGATGCCGGGCGTGTCGATGACCATCGCCCCCGAGGGCAGCATCGCCAATTCCCGCGAGGTCGTCGTGTGACGGCCCTTCCCGCTCCACTCCTGAATCTCCTGCGTCGCCGCCCACGCCTCGCCGGCCAGCGCGTTGAGCAGCGTCGACTTGCCCACCCCGCTCGAACCGATGAAGGCGACTGTCCGTCCCGGCGCGGCGTACTCGCGCACGCGGTCGAGTCCCTCGCCCGTCAGGCAGGAGATGCGGAGCGACGGACCCGGAAAGTCCGCCGGCAGGCGGATGTCCGCAGCCGACGGCAGGTCGCTCTTCGTCAGCACCGTCACCACCTCCGCCTCGCCGCTGTCCGCCGCGAGATCCAGATAGCGGCCGAGCCGCGGCAACGAGAAGTTCTCGTTGAGCGACATCATCAGGAACAGCACGTCGAAATTAACCGCCAGCGTCTGCACGGTCCGTCTCGCGGTCGGATCCTTCCGCTCGAAGTGCGAAAAGCGCGGCAGCACCTCGGTGATCAGCGATTCGCCCTGCGCGTTGTAGCGGAACCTGACGAAGTCGCCGGTGATCGGCTGCGGCGGCTGTTCCGCCCGCTCTTCCGAAACCTTCTTCCCCTTCATGCTGTCGGGAGAGAGCGTCTTCATGCGCGTGAAGGCGCTCTTCTTCTTGCGCGCCAGGATCTCGCCCTCCGCCTCGTTGCAGACGAGGTGGTAGTAGTCGCCGTGCGAACTGACCACGCGGCCGATGCCGGGCGTCACCTCGCCGCGCCAGCCGAATCGCTCGATCCGCGTCATGACGCCCTCCCTTCGGCGAGCACTTCCGCCGCGATCCTCGCAACGGCGTCGCCGCCCGTGCGCAACGGCCGCACCGCCGCGGCCTGACGCGCCGCCGCCGCCGCGCGTTCGGGCGTTTCCGCGAGCAGCGGACGGACCGCCGCCTCGACCTTCTCGGCCGTGAAATCCTCCTGCAGCAGTTCCAGCATCGGCACCTCGCCCTCGCCGCCAGCCTTCTCCCAGACGATGTTCGCGAGCCCCAGATGCTTCACGCCGGTGATCACCATTCGCGCTACCGCCGCCAGCAGCGCCGACACGCGATAGACGAGGACGGTCGGGCAGCCCGCAAGAACCGCCTCCAGCGTCGCCGTGCCGGAAGCCACCACCGCCGCGTCGGCCCGCAGCAGCAGGTCGCGCGCCCCGCCCGACAGCAGCTCCACCCCCGACGCAAGTTCGCGCAACAGCTCCAGCGCCCGCGCGTTGGCCGCGGGAATCGCCAGCCGTACGCCGGCCGGCAGACGTTCCGCCGCCGCGAGCATCACCGGCAGGTTGCGGCGGATCTCCCCGAGCCGCGACCCCGGCAGCAGCGCCAGCAGCGGCGACGACGTCCGGCAGGGACGATACGCCGCTTCGGGATACGATTCGGCGAGCGGATGCCCGACGAAGACCGCGAAACCCGGCTTGAACAGCTGCGGCTCGAACGGAAAAAAGCAGCACAGGCGGTCCACGCTCGACTCGATCTTCGGAATGCGCCCCTTCTTCCACGCCCAGACCTGCGGACAGACGACATGGACAGTGCGGACACCCCGCTGCCGCGCATAAGCCGCGAGCCGCAGGTTCATCCCCGGATAGTCGATCGTGCAGACGGCGTCCGGACGCCACTCGTCGATCGCCCGCTTCATCGTCCGCGCCACGCGCAGAAAGTAGGCGAAGCGGCGCAAGACCGCCCAGATGCCGATGACGGCGAGATCCTCCGTGCGGAAACCGTAGTCAGCATAGCCGCGGATTTCACAGCCCGGCAGCTGGGCGGCGAGCCGCCGGGCGTAGATCAGCCCGGACTCCTCTCCCGCCAGAATGAGGACCTTGCGCACGGCCTGCTCCCGTCCTACGCCCGATAGGGGCCGAGAAACGCCTCTTCGAAATCGTAGCCGCCGACAAAGGCGTCCACCGAGTCGTTCTCGTCCTTCGACACGCGATGAAACTCGACAAGGTTGCACATCATCTCGCCGATGTCCTCGCAGCTTTTAAGCCCCCACTCCGTCAGCACGCGGAACGTCAGCGGACCGTACTGGTCGAGCGCGCGGTCGCGGAACTCCTCCAGGATCTCCTCGCCGGTCATGTGCTTGTCATGCGCCTCTCCGCCCAGATAGTGGATGACGTCCGTCAGCAGCGCATAGGCGCGCGGAGCGTAACGGTCGTCCTTGGCGACGATGTCCGCGAAAGCGTCCGACTCGAAATCGATCTCTTCCATTTTCAGTCCCGGAAGTCCCTGCCCTTCTCCAGCTTCAGCTCCGTCCGGCACACGATGTCCGCGGCGGACTTGCCGACCTGCAGTTCGTAAGCCCCCGCGTCAGCGCGGAAACGCCCGGTGACGACGTCCCAGTAGGCGAGGTCGCGCGGCGAGAGCTTCAGCTCGACCGTCTCGGACTCGCCGGGGGCGAGCACGCCCGTCTTGGCGAAGGCGCGCAGGTCTTTCACGCAGCGCTCGACCTTCGCCTCCGGATAGGCGACATAGGCCTGCACCACCTCGCGGCCGGACGCCGCGCCGGCGTTCGTCACCTTCACGCGCACCGTCCAGCCGTCCGCGCCGCATTCGACCTTCGGCGCGTCGAACGTGAACGTCGTGTACCCGAGGCCGTAGCCGAAGGGGAACATCGGGGCGATGCCGGACTTGTCGTGCCAGCGGTAGCCGAAGTAGAAGCCCTCGTTGTAGATCGTCTTCAGCTTCGTGTAGGTGCCCTTCTGCGCCACGGCGGTGTCCTCGTAGCGGCGCGGCCAGCTGCACGGCAGGCGGCCGGAAGGGCCGACCTCGCCGAAGAGGACCTTCGCCAGCGCGCGGCCGGACTCCTGTCCGAGGTAGGGCTGCTGCAGCAGCGTCGGGCAAGCGTCCACCCACGGGAACTCGCAAGGCGCTCCGGAGTGGTTGATGACGACGACGTTCGGCAGTTGCCAAGAGAGGATTTCGGCGATGGAATCGTCGTGGCCGAGCGGCAGCTTCAGGTTCGGCCGGTCGCCGCCCTCGCACTCGAGCGCACGGCCGTGACCGACCTCGGTGCCGGTGAAGACCAGCACGGCGTCGGCCGAAGCGGAAAGCTCGCGCAGCTGTTCGGGCGTCATGCCGCGCTCGCTCGGCAGCAGCCAGCCGAAGGCGAACTGGCACGGAGCGCGGTCGTCGGCCTGATAGCGCACCTCGAGCCGGTACTTGCCGCCCTTCTCGAAGCGGTACTGCACCGAAAGCGAACCGACCTCCTGATCCTTGACCAGCGTCTCGCCGTTGACGCGGATCTCCACGGCCGCGCGCTCGTCCATCTTCACCCCGAGGGCATAGGCCCCCGATTCGGCGATGACGAGGTCCGTCGCGTAGACGCACGAAAATTCGCGCGGACGCGTCTTGCCGGGGATCGGCGCGGCGTCGCCCCAGTTCGCCGCGCACTCGGGCGAAAAGGTCCGGGCGACGGTCTCGCCGCTGAATTCGCGGTTGTCCCACCACGACACCTCCCAGGCGCGGATGCTCATGCCCGAGTCCTTCGCCGTCGTGTCGAACGTGCCGATCGAGCTTTCGATCACGGGATGGATGCGGGACGACTCGTCGTTGGCCACCAACGGCGCCTTGACGAACTCGACCTCCTGGCCGCGCTGCGAGAAGAACTCCTGCAGACCCTTGAAGGGCGTGATCTCGTAGAGCGGCTTGCCCTCGGCGCTCCATCCCTTGCGGCAGTGTTCGGTGTCCGCCAGCTTGCCGACGAGGACGATCTTCTTCGTCTTCTCGGGGTTGAGCGGCAGGACGCCGCTGTCGTTCTTCAGCAGCGTGACGGCCTCCTCGGCGATCGCCAGCGCGTCGGCCTGGTTGCGCTTCGAGAGCCGTTCGCCGGGCTTGCGGGCTTCGGGGTCGAGGAAGTGGACGCGGGCCATCGTGTAGAGGACGCGCAGGGCCTTCTCGTCCACATACGCCTCGGGCACTTCGCCCGCGCGCACCGCGTCGGCCAGCGGATATTTCCCCTCCTTCGGATTGTAGAGGTAGCGGATGTCGACGCCGCGGTTCATCTCCGTGCCCGCGCCGGAAAGCGCGGAGGGAACCGTCGACTTCTGACCGCCCCAGTCCGTGACGATCATTCCGTCAAAGCCCCAGCGTTCGCGCAGGACTCCGCGCAGCAGATAGGGATGCTCCGAGCAGCGGATGCCCTCGTAGAGGTTGTAGCTCGTCATGAGCGTGAAGACGCCAGCCTCGCGCACGGCGGCCCGGAAGGCCTCCAGGTAGATCTCGTTCAGCGTGCGGTCGTCGCAGATCGTGTCGACGTTGAAGCGGTCGTCTTCCTGCGAGTTCAGGCAGAAGTGCTTGACGCAGGCGCAAACGTCGTGGCTCTGCATGGCCTTGATTTCGGGCACGACCATCCGTGCGGTCAGGCACGGGTCTTCGCTCATGTACTCCCAGTTGCGGCCGCACAGCGGCGTGCGCATCAGGTTGACGCCCGGTCCGAGCATCATGTCCTTGCCGCGGGCGCGGGCCTCGCGGCCCATCACGTGGCCGAAGCGCGAGGCGAGGTCGACATTCCAGGTCGAGGCCAGCGCGGAGAGCGTCGGCAGCACGGTCGACTCGTCGTTCGTGTCGGAGCAGTTCCAGGTCCAGCGCTCCATGTTGCCGCGCACCGTGTGCGAGCTGTCGGAGAACTGCCATTCCCGTTCGATGCCGACGCGCGGGATGGCGGACATCGACATCGTGCCGTTGCCGCCGCAGAGCTTCACCTTCTCCTCCAGCGTCATCCGCGAGAGGATCGACCGCGCACGGGCCATCGCCGCCGCGTCGACAGAACACTCAGCACCCCAGCCCGCGGCAGTCAGACCCGCCGCCAGCACGCTCAAAGCAAGTTTCGTTTTCATATCGCCATTTTAGCAAAAAGCGGCAAGGGCGTAAAGGGGAAAACGAAGGGGCAAGTACTCGGTCAGTCAATACCGCTGGCGCGGTTTTGACCGACCTCGGCATCTGAGCATCTGAGCAAAAGTGCATCTGAGCATTTTCGAATAGTCGAGTCCGAAGCCGCAGTCGAGCTTCAGACGTTTCCCATTGGCTGAAAG
>JAZQPI010000038.1:0-37002 GCA_045628545.1 Kiritimatiellia bacterium | reverse complement strand
GGGCGTTTTTCCCCCGCCTACGGCCCATATGGTCATAGGTCATCGCAAGCGTTGTGTTATCCGAATCGCGCACCCAAAGAATCGGGCGATTCTCACCATTGTAGGTGACGCGCCAGAGACGATGACGTCGCACTGCCCGCGCCATCTTACTGCCGCGCCGCCTTTTCCACCGCTCTCGCATTGAATTGCTCACATCGAAGATTATAGCAAACCGCCGCCGATTGGGCAAATGACATTTGAGGAAATTCTTGCGCCTGCGTCACGATCGAGAAACGCGCACCCCAACCGTTCCGTCGGCGTCCTCGCCGACGCTCGGCTGTTACGCAAGGAACGACGGCGTGCGCAATTTCAAAGCAGGACTGCCGTTCTCGCATTTCCTCATTTTCACACCTTCGCAATTCCTCATTCTCAGCTTTCCACATTCTCACATTACATTGACAACCTGCGATTCTCATAATTCGATAAAATCGGTCAGACCTATTTTATCGAATTATGAGAAACTCGCCTTGGCAAACTCCTCAGCGTCAATCCCGACGAATTCAAGGCCGAAAACGGTTATCGCCACCTAAAACCACGATTCATCTCTATTTTCACCAATCTTTTTGGGGCCAGGCCCCACAAATTCCGCATAGTCCACGGCCACTTGCGAGGCGCGATTGTGGATGACCGCGGAAAGTTCGCGATTGGACAACAGAACGTCTTGCCGCAGCTTCTCGATCGACTTCGAGGCATCGCAAACACCGGACGGGTCGAATCCGGACGCAATGTGAATTTTTATCGAATTGCCACCCATGTTGACGCTGCCTTTTTGAATTTGCTATAATGTGACCGCTATGGACTTGAACACGCTCATAATCAAAACGCTGTGCCATGGGACAGATCCCCGCAAGAGCATGTTCGAAGGCATCCCGGCCGAAGACATGCATTTGGCCATTCTTGTAGCCTTTGCCATCCTGATACTGCTCATTGTGCTCGCTGCGGTCATCATCAGTTTCCTCTAAGATTTTTCCACGCAGACTTCTCCGCCGTCAGCCGCTGACGGATTTCGTAAAGGGCGAACTTGTAGTCCGTCGAAAGCTGCGCTTCGTCCAGCCGCATTTCGCGTCCCGCATCGACGTTCACCGCCTCGATGAACGCGTCCAGCCGCGAGGGCGTTTCGTGCATGAGCGCGTCGAAGGAAAGGCCGGTTTTTGCGACCGCCTCGGTCATCTTGGACTGGAGCCGCCGCAGACTTTCGGCCACTTCGTCGCGGTTCTTGCGCTCCTCGGCCACACGCGGCGGAACGCCCGGCTCGGCGTAGTCGAAGCCCTTGACGGCGTATTCGGCGGCGCGGCAGACCTCTTCCCGCGTGACGGGGAGCGTCGCCACCCATTCGCCGACGCGCCGCTCGATTTCGGCGGGATCGGTGAGCGCGTCAAAAACGCCGCGCTTCCGCGCATGGGCGAGGGCGAACCACCAGAAGGTGTTTTGCGTCTCGACATCTGCCGCGACGCGGACGGCGTACTGGAGATACCAAGCGAACGCCGCGCAAGTGGGCTGGTAGAACGGCACGTCGCCAGCCCAGCCGATGCGCGGCCAGTTGGCCGAAGTCGTTTCCGCGCCCTTTTCAAGGCGCAGGGCGAGAAGGTTCAGGCGGTCGAAGTCGTCGAGGGTGGGGTTAAGGCCCTCGGCGACGAGATCGTTGAAATCCTCTCTGGCGAGATCGGCGACCAAGACCGTGGGGCCAGGCCCCAAACAAATTCATCCCACTTCGTTGTTTCCCATTGGACACAGAGATGGTTCTGTCTCGATAAGCTTTATTGGCATAACATTTTAGGAGGACTATTAAATGGCAAAATTGCTGATAATACTATTTGCGATATGTAGTTTGGGATGTCGTTCACTGCACGTGAAAGCGGGGACAGACCCCGGTTGCGTCCAGAACTTCGCGCGTTAATCCGTGTTCTTCGCCCGCAGGGCGAATTTCTGTGACGCGGGGAAGCCGAAAACCGAAGGCGATTCGGCTTACACCCGCGTTTCCGTGGCCTCCGTGTCAAACCTACGCCGTACGGCATTGGTGCTGCATAAAAGTCTCGTTGCACCCTTTCGACGCGAGCGTCAGACACGCCAACGTAATGTGAGAATATGGAAATGCGGTTGGATTGTTTGAATTGTTTGATTGTTTGATTTCCCAACCCTTTAATCCTTTAACCCTTTAACCTTTGACATTTTACCCCCTCACTGTGCTATAATATTGTCAACGAAAGGAGCGATGACATGACCGAAGACATCAAGAAAGCGTTGACCAAGTTCAAACCGGAGGATTTCAATTCGCCGGAGGCCTTCCGGGCCGCCGCCGCCAAGGCCGGCCTCACCGAAGCCCAGACCGCCGAGGCCCTCGAACGGATGAAGTCCGTCGAACTCTCGGATCAAGAACTCTCCTCCATCGTTGGCGGAGTGGGGGATTTCGACATCATCACCATTGACAACACCACCTATGACAACCTCACCATTGGTTTAGGTCACGGAGTCGGGGGTGAAAATCTTTCTTCTATTGTCAATCCTCTTGATGCGATTCATTTTAACACAACAAACAATACACTCCTTGTGTCCTAAGCTGAGTGTTTGCCTGATCGTCAAGAACGAGGAGCCGGTGCTTCGCCGGTGCCTGGAGTGCGCTGTCCGTTTTGCTGACGAGCTGGTGGTCGTGGACACGGGGTCGGCCGACCGGTCGGTCGAGATCGCGCGCGAGTTCACCGACAAGGTCTTCATCCATCCGTGGCGGAACAGTTTCGCCGAGGCCCGGAACTTCTCCTATTCCCAGGCGACGGGCGAGTGGCTGATGTGGCTGGATGCGGACGATTTCATCGACGACGAGAACATCCGTCGTTTCCAGCGGCTGAAGGACGGTCTGACGGACGCCGATGATGTCGTCTTCACGATTTACGGCCGTCACTCCGAGACTGGACTTTCCGACTACATTATGCGCGACCGCATAATCCGCCGCGCCCTGAATCCGCAGTGGTTCGGCGACGTCCATGAAGGGATCCCGATCCGGCCCGAGTGGCGGTGCCGCCACGCCGTCGACATCCGCATCCAGCATTGGAAGCTGCATGTCAACGAGCCGAAGCGCAACATCGACATCTATGACGGGTCCATCGAGCGGGGCGCGTCGTTCACGGTTTTCGAGAAGGCGAATCTCTGTAAGGAGCTGGCGTTGCACGGACGGGACGAGCGGGCGGTCGAGGTTTTCCGAGAGATGAAGTCCGATGCCGCCCTGGCGGCGTATGTGCATTACTATGCCTTCGTCTTCGTCCGTGCGTCCCTGGCGCGGCTCGGCCGTCACGGGGAGTGTCTTGCGGAAATCGAGGAGTTGAACGGACGGCTGGAGACGGCCTACATGGCGTACTGGCAGGGAGCGTGTCTGGAGATGCTGTCGCGGTTCGACGAGGCGGAGTCCTGCTATCGGAGGGCCATGGAGATTCCCGAGGATCCGACGACCCTGGCCATCCAGTTCACCGGCTACACGGACTACTATCCGCTGTTGCGCCTTGCCGCACTCGCGGCGCGGCGCGGCGATATGGAACTGGCCATCGCCTTGGTCGAGCGAGCGGGGCGCGCGTATCCCCGCGACATGAGCTGGAGGCTTCTGCGCCTCGGATTACTGTCCAGGGCAGAAGGGTTAAAGGGTTTGGTTTAGAAAGTGGAGAAAGGTCGACCGAGTCGCTGCTTGCGCTTCGCGCAAACGTAGCGTTGACCGCAAATCCCGCACTCAACACGCCATCACCTCTGTAAAGCTCGACTTTACGTGCGTTTACTTCTGGCCGGAGTGCCTTTCTGACGGTCTGCTGACAATGACACGGAAGAACCGATCACAGGATTGGCGTGGGGCCCATTCGCCGGAATCAAGGTTTTGACGCCCCTGCTCGACATAGACGCACCCGTCCCTGCGTTCATACGAAATGATCGGCTCGCCATCGCAGATGCAAATCGACAGACGGAAATCATCGTTAGGGTCATCAGGATTCAAACCGGCAAGATAGCACTCCCAGACCGGTCTCCCGTTTGCCGCCGTCCCAGTCATCGACCACCGAGACGATCGGATCGACAAGCGTATCCGCCGAGGTGATGATGCATCGTTTCGCCCTCGTCGACACCTCGTACCAAAGGACGGTCCCTTCCGAGTCTAGTTCCGGCCTGGGACGGAGAGCGGTGTCGACGTTGTCGTCACGCCCGGCGCCTGGATTCTCTCGCAGCCACGCTTCCGCGGCCTTCACGGCCATTTCCGGTGTGACGGGTTCCGCGACAACCGCTACCGCCGTCAGCGCGAGCAGCGCAAAGACCATATATTGTCTAAGTGAACAGCCCATCGGTAAACCTTTCTACAGGGGTGTTCAAGGGTCACAGACCGGCTCGAGAATCCAGCGCTTGTTGTACCAGAACCAGTCCTCCGGATGCTGGCGGATGAAGCCGTCCAGCAGCCCGAGGACCTCGCGCGTCAGGTCCTCCGCCGTCCGCCCCTCTGGCCGGAGCGTCGCCAGATGGGCGAAGACGTGCCGCCCGCGCTCGCGGCGCATCGCCGCGACGACGATCGGCGCGCCGTACTTGATGGCGAAGGTCGCGCCCGCGCGGGACACGTTCGCCCTGCCGCCCAGAAAGTCGACAAGGACGTCCGGGTCGCGCACCCGCAGGTCGGGCAGAATGGCGAAGGCCTGGCCGTCCCGCAGCCGGTCGCGGATCTGCAGCAACGTCCGGCGGTTGTCGCGGTCAAGCACGTCGACCGCGCCGTACTGGCGGTTCATCCAGGCGTCGATCTTCGGATTGCGCTGCCGTGCGGCGATGGCGAAGATGCGCTGGCCGTAGGTCGCCAGCGCCCAGGCCGCCATGTACCAGTTGCCGGAGTGCGGCACCATGATGACCGCGCCCCGGCCGTCCGACATCACCTCGCGCAGCAGCTCCGTGTAGCGCGCCCCGTCGGCCACGTGGCGGTCCATCCAGCCGCGCGTCAGCTTCGTGGCGCGCACCATCTCGAAGACCGTGCGGAGGAAGTTCTGCAGCGAACGCCTGGCGATGAACGCGCATTCGCCCGACGTCTTTTCGGGGAAGACCGAACGGATGCGGCCGAGGGTCCGTCGCCGCTTGAAGCGGAAGACGCACGACAGCAGCCAGCCGAGGCCGTCCGCCAGACCCATCGCCGCCCCGTACGGCATCGCCCGCAGCGGCGTGCACAGCAGGCACAGCGCCGCGTATTCGAGGTTGATCGCTATCCGGCCCTTGGCCACGGCGCGCTCACATCGCCGCGAAGAAGGCCTTGGCGTTGTTCTCGATGCCCTGGTCGCCGTCGATCTTGCGCAGCAGGCCCTTGGCCTCGTAGAACTTCACCAGCGGCTCGGTCTCGCGGTGGTAGACGACGAGACGGTCCTTCACCGTCTCGGGATTGTCGTCCTTGCGGATGACGAGCGCGGTGCCGCACTGGTCGCAGACGCCGGGGACTTTCGGCGGCAGTCCGGTGACGTGATAGCCCGCCTTGCACTTCGGGCAGGTGCGGCGACCCGCGATGCGGTCCTGGATGATCGCGTCGGGCACGTCGACCAGGACGACCGAACGGATCGGCGCGCCGGTCTGCTCGAGGATTTCGGCCTGGGCCACGTTGCGCGGAAAGCCGTCCAGCAGCATCGTGACGTCGCCCTGCGTCTCGGCGATGACGTCCTTGATCATCTGCGCGATCAGGGCGTCGGGGACGAGCTGCCCCTTTTCCATGAAGTCTTTGGCCTGCACGCCCGCGGGCGTGCCTTTGGCCACCGCGCCGCGCAGCAGGTCGCCGGACGACACGTGCTTCAAGTTCGAATGGACCGCCGCGAGATGGCTGGCGATCGTGCCCTTCCCCGAACCCGGGGCCCCCAATAGAATGACGATGTTCATAGTAATATTATATCAAATGTTCAGCCCGATTGTCTGACGGGCGAGCGGCGTGGCGACACGCCCCTTCGGCGTGCGTTCGAGATAGCCCTCCATGATCAGGAACGGCTCGTAGGCCTCCTCGATCGTGTCCGGCTCCTCGCCGACCGAAACGGCGATGGTGGACAGGCCGACCGGTCCGCCGCCGAACTTGACGCAGACCGTCTCGAGGATCTTGCGGTCCATCTCGTCGAGTCCGTGCGGATCGATCTCCAAAAGCGACAGCGACTCCTCCGCCACCGCGCCCGAGATGAAGTTCCCCGCCTTGACCTGCGCGTAGTCGCGCACGCGCCGCAGGAGGTTGTTGGCGATGCGCGGCGTGCCGCGCGCCCGCCGGGCGATTTCAAGCGCGCCCGCGTCGTCGATGTCGACGCCCAGTTTCGCCGCGCTGCGCCGCACGATCTCCGAAAGCTCCCGCGGCTCGTAATAGGACAGGCGGTTGACGAAGCCGAACCGCGCGCGCAGCGGCGCGGCGATGAGGCCGATGCGCGTCGTCGCCCCGACCAGCGTGAAGCGCGGCAGCTCCAGGCGGACGGAACGCGCGTTCGGACCCTGGTCGATCATGATGTCGATCGCGTAGTCCTCCATCGCCGAATAGAGATACTCCTCGACCGTCTTGGCCATGCGGTGGATCTCGTCGATGAAGACGATGTCGCCGGCCTCCAGCGACGTCAGCAGGCCCGCCAGGTCGCCCGGCTTGGTGATGACCGGACCCGACGTCGTCTTGACGCGCACGCCCATCGCCTCGCCGAGAATGTAGCTGAGCGTCGTCTTGCCGAGTCCGGGCGGACCCGAGAACAGCACGTGGTCAAGCGTTTCGCCGCGGTCTTTCGCCGCCTTCACCGCCAGCAGCATCCGCTCGCGGATCTTCTGCTGGCCGACGAACCCCTCGAAGTCCGTCGGCCGCAGCCGGTTGTCGAAGGCCGTGGACCGGTTCAACTCCTCGCTCTGTCGTTCGGTTTGCATGTCAGTAGTTCTTTACCTCTTCCTGAATCGCCTTGCGCGTCCGCTCGTCCGGCGCCACGACGACGCCGCGCAGATTGTACGGCACCCAGTGGTTCGTCCATGTCGTGTCCCGGAACGGCAGGTCGAAAAGCGTCTGGTCGGGCAGCACGTCGTCCGACGTGCCGAGCCGCCGGTCCGGCCCCTTGGAAAGCAGCACCGGATGTCCGCCCTCGTCCCGCGTCCAGTACTGGTAGGGCTCGCCCCAGGGATCGGGCACGACCTGGCGGATGTAGGGGCCGAACCAGCCCTTCTTCTGCGGCGTGATGGCCGCCAGCGCCGCGAGCCCCTCCCGAGTCGTCGGATAGACGCCGCAGTGGAAGCGGTAGCGTCCCAGCGCCTGCGCCAGCGCGTCCATCGACTGGCGCGCCTGCAGGTCGGCCTTGGAAATGCGCCGCTTGCCCCAGCCGACCTTGCCCGTCATCATGGCGATGAACGCGCCTGCGAGCAGGATCATGATCAGGATGAGGATCATGTAGTAGGCGGGGGTGCGCTTCAGCTTCGGGCCGTTCAGCCCGAGCTCGGTCCGCTTCTGCTCGTATTCGCGGGCGATGCGCTTGACGGCCTCGCGCGAACGTTTGCGGGCCGCGTCGATTCCGGGATTCTTCGCCTTGAACTTCCGGCGCATTTCCGAATAATCCACCATGTCCGTCCACCCTCCTTAGTCGACGCGCGAAAGAATCCGCGGCCGCGCGGCCGGCGGCTCGGCGGTGATGACGAAGGCCTTCAGCAGCTCGGCGGCGGCCCGTTCGAGTCCGTCCGGCGAGAACGACGCCTCCAGCGTCGCCAGCGGCGCGCCGACCGCGACGCGGTCCCCGCGCTTCACCGCCAGCGTCACGCCGGCCAGCGGATCGATGCGGTCGGTCGTCCGTTCGCGTCCCGCCCCCAGCAGGAAAGCGGAGCGCGCGACTTTCTCCGCGTCGATTTCGGCGACATGGCCGGAGCGCATGGCCTGAATGCGGAAGCGGTGGATCGGCCGGCGGCGCAGCGCGGCGAAGCGTTCGAGGTCGCCGCCGTGCGCTCGGACCATCTCCTCGAAGCGCTGCCGTGCGCTGCCGTCCGCCAGCCGTTCGCGGCAAAGGTCTCGCGCCGCGTCCAGGGGCTGGTCCTTGGCGAGCGACACCATCAGCGCGGCAAATCCGACGCAGAGGTCGAGGTCGTCTCCCGGCCGGCCGGAGAGCATGTCGAGCGCCTCGGCGACCTCGTTGGCGTTACCGACCGCGAAGCCGAGCGGCGCCGACATGTCCGTCACCAGCGCCGCGGCCTTGCGGCCCGCCGCGCGGGCGCCGCTCACGAGCGAATTCGCCAGCGCCGCGGCGTCCTCGGGCGTCTTCATGAACGCGCCCGAGCCGCACTTGACGTCGAAGACGAGCGTCCCGGCCCCCTCGGCCAGTTTCTTCGAGAGGATCGAGGCGGTGATGAGCGGAATCGAGGGGACCGTCCCCGTGACGTCGCGCAGCGCGTAGAGCTTCTTGTCCGCCGGCGTGATCTCGTCCGTCTGAACGGCCATCGAGACGCCGACCGACCGGGCGATTTCCTGAAAGCGCTCCAGCGACTGGCCGCAGGAGTAGCCGGGGATCGTCTCCAGCTTGTCGGCCGTTCCGCCGGTCAGCCCGAGCCCGCGCCCCGTCAGCGACGGAACGACGAGTCCGCACGCGGCGGCGAGCGGCTGGATCACCAGGGAGAGCTTGTCGCCGACGCCCCCGGTCGAATGCTTGTCGGCGGTGACCGCGTCCGCCCAGTCGAGGCAGCGGCCCGAGCGCATCATCGCGTCCGTCAGGTCGGCCGTCTCGCGCTCGTTCATGCCGCGACAGCAGACGGCCATCGCCAGCGCGCTCATCTGGTAGTCGGGAATCTCCCCCGCCGTGAAGCCCTGGATGAATTCGCGGATTTCAGCGCTGCCGAGGGCGTGGCCCTCGCGTTTCTTGTCCAAGATGAGTTTGGCGATCATGTGGCGTGCTCCGAGTAGTGAACGGGAGAGGATTCGCGGCTGTGGGGCTGGCTGCGGTAGAGCGACCAGCCGTTGTTGAGCCAGAAGGAGATGCCGCACACCCACATGGCCGGCAGGAGGAGGCCGTGGTTGCCGGAAATCTCCGCGACGATCACGATGGCCGTCATCGGCACGCGGATCGCCGAAGCGAGAAAGCCCGCCATGCCGACGAGCGCGAAAGCCGCGGGATGGATGTCGAATGTCGGCGGCAGGACCTTCGCGAAGAAAAGCCCGACCGCCGCCCCGAGCGCGCCGCCGCAGACGATGGCGGGCGCGAACACGCCGCCGGAGCCGCCGGAGCCGACGGTGAAGCTCGTCGCCACCGCCTTCGTGAAGAAGAAGCAGACGAAGCCGGCGATCGTCAGCGGACCGAACTCGGCGAACAGTTCGCTCTGTCCGGCGGTGAAGCACACCTGGATGACGGAATAACTCGTCCCGAGGATGTCCGGCACAAACAGTCCGATCAGGCCGGTCATGAGCCCGCCGATCACGACCTTCACGCCCCGGGGCAGCCGCACTTGCGCGAACGCCCGCACGGTGGACTGGAAGAAGCTGATGTAGAAGCGCACGCCGAAGACGATCACGATCGCGAGGACGAAATACGGCAGCAGCCTGAGGCCGGAGTCGTACGCGATGTCCGGCGGCATGCGGAACAGCGGCGACCAGCCGAAGAAGTAGGCGAAGATCGTATAGGAGACGGCCGACGCGACCAGCCCCGGCAGCAGCGTCTCGTACTCGACGTCGCTGGAGGAGTAGAAGACCTCGAAGCCGAACAGCGCCCCCGCGAGCGGCGCCTGGAAAAGCGCCGCGATGCCGGCGGAGAGTCCGGCCGCCATGAGGATGCGCTGGGCGCGGACGCCGCGCCGCAGCACCCGTCCCACAAGGCTGCCGCAGGCGGCGCCGATCAGCGCCACCGGTCCCTCGTAGCCGGCGCTGCCGCCGGAGGCGACCGTCAGGACGGAGGCGACGGACTTGATGGGGATGACGGTGGAAGTGACGTAGCCGCCGCGATGGTGATAGGCGCGAATCGCGCTGTCCGTCCCGCGGACGTGTTCCAGCCGCGTGAACCAGCGGATGAGCAGATAGCCGAGAAACGCGCCCAGCGCCGGGAGCACGACCAGGATCCAGCGTTCCGGCGAACGCAGCGCCTCCAGCGTGAAGTCCTTCGCCATGGCCGAACCGTCGCCCAGCGCCGAAAGGGACTGGTGATGGCCAACGCCCTCGAGGAGGAAACGGTTGCCGAGTTCGATCAGCTTGCGGAAACCGACGACCACGAAACCGGTCAGCACGCCGACGAGGATCGCCTCGCCGAAATACTTGCCGGTGCGCACGGAGAGGCCCTTCCCGGAGAGGAAGAACCGAAAGCCGATGATGGACAGGTAGCGCAACATTTGATGCAGTCAATTATACCAAAAACCAGCGAGTCCCGTAGCTTAATCCCTATCGCACGCAAAACGTCCGACGAAAGCCGTCACCAGTAAAACGTCATCAAGACCGTCATAGGAAGCCTGCGCGGGCAAGTGATTCCTCCGTCAGGCCATTGGAGACCGCCGGCCCCTCAGGCGGGCGGACCGCCTTCGCGACATACTTGCCGACGATGTCGCCTTCGACGTTCAGTCCGTCGCCAAGACGCTTCGCCCCGAGCGTCGTCTCGTGCGCAGTCGTGGGAATGACATCGACGGCAAGCCAGTCGTCGCCGATGTCCGAAATCGTCAGCGACACGCCGTCTAACGTGACGGACCCCTTGAGAACGGACGAAGCGGCGAGAACGCGCCCCACCCGGACCTTCAGCCGGAAGTCCCGTCCGCTCGGCGTCCGCGCGAGAACCTGTCCGCGGCAGTCGACATGCCCCTGGACGATATGCCCGCCCAGGGCTTCGCCCGCGCGGACCGCCCGTTCGAGGTTCACCTTAGCGCCAGGCAGCAGTTCCGCCAGACCCGTGCGCGCCTCCGTCTCCCGGAGGACGTCGGCGGTGAAGCGCGAGCCGGCGCACCGCGCGACGGTCAAGCACGCTCCGTTGACGGCGACTGATTCGCCCGGCTCGAGCGGACGCGGCCACGGCACGTCCGCCTCGATTTCAAGCACCAGCCCCGCGCCGCGCGAGACGCGCCGCACGATGCCGATACGCTGGATGAGTCCCGTGAACATGTCAGTTCAAATTTCCTTGGCGAAATGGGAAAGGACACCGTTGACCAGCGTACGAGCCTTCGGCGTCGAGAACCAGTTGGCAAGGTCGACCGCCTCATTCATGATGACCGGACGCGGCACATCGGTAAACTTCATTTCCCAAACGCCCATGCGCAGGACCGCGCGTTCGACCGTTCCGAGACGAGACAGGTCCCATCCGCCATCCTGCAGCAGTCTGGCAATGACCGCGTCAAGTTCATCGAGGTGTTCGGTCACGCCGCGCACACGCTCCTCGGCGAACGCGCGGCGCTTGACGCTGGCGAGTCGTCCACCATCACCTCCGTCTTCCTCGTCAAGAGTCCGCCTCTGTTCCCAGAAGTCCGCGATCACCTGGTCGACGGACTCGGACGGATTCAGGTCCGCCGCCGTCAGCATCTGGACCGCCCATTCCCGCAATTGCCTTCTTGTCACTGTCATAAACAACCTTTCGTAAAATCAATCGCCTCACTTGCCGCCGAGCTTCAGCCAGACGCGCAGCAGTTCGGAGTCGCTCCAGGCCTGGGCCGTGCACCCCTTCTGCGCGTGCGGCGAATCGCCGTCCGCATTCTCGCTGATGTGGCAGAGGCACCCCGTGTTGACGTTCTCGACCGCCGACGCCAAAAGCTGCAGCGCGACCTCCTTCGAGCAGGCGCGCGTCTGGACCAGCGCCTCCGCGTACAGCGGGAACGGCCAGGCCCAGACCGTGCCGTTGTGATAGGCGGGCTTGCGGGACGTGTCTTCGTCGCCGGCGTAAGTGCCGCGGTAAAGCGGATGAGCGGAATTGAGCGAACGGATGCCGCCCGGGATGAGCAGCTCCTCGGTCGCCTCGAGGATGGACTTGTCGTCCAGCACGCCCAAGGTCAGCAGGAAGAGCTGGTTCGGACGGACCGTGTCCTCGGGGACCGCCTTCGCCGCAGGCTCGCCGTTCGGCGCCGCCAGGCAGTCGTAGTAGCCGCGGTGCGGAGGAAAGCGCTCGGGCACCTTGAAGTAGCGTTCGAGCGACCGGAGCGCCTTCTTGGCCAGTTCCTGCCGTCCGAGGAAGCGCAGGGCCGAAATCCAGAGCGCCTGAATCTCCACGGGATAACCGACGCGCGGCGTGCAGGCGGGATAGTTGGTGTCCATCCACGTGAAATGGGAAGGCGACCAGATGAGCCCGGAGCCCGGATCCATGTGGATGCCGTTCGGCGTCCCCTCGATGTACTTGTCGACGATGCGGTTGCACGTCTCGACGAGCATCGCCAGCCCCTTCGGCTTGTGCGCGCCTTCGGACGCGTCATCGGGACGGGCGGACGCGGAGATTTCCTTGACGCACTGGATGAACCACAGCTGCGCGTCGGTCGTGTCGCGGTTGCCGGCCGTGTCGCCGCAGATGATGTTCGGCAGCGTGCCGTTCTCCTCGAAGGCGGCGAAGGCCATGAGGATCTTGGCGGAATCGGCGATCTTGCCCGCGGCGATCAGGCCGCGCATGAAGATGAACGTGTCGCGGCCCCAGTCCAGGAACCACGGATAGCCGGCGATGACCGTCTTCAGATTGTCGCGCTTGACGATGAACAGTTCGAGCGCGCGGCGCATCGCCTCGCCGACGGACAGCGTCGCGACCGCCGGGAAGTTGTCCATCCCCCACCGCAGCGACTCGGTCCTGACCGCCGCCTTGGGGGCGACGTACACGCCGATCAGATCGACAGTGTCGCCGACCTTGAAGTCCGCCGAAATCCAGCCGGGCGAAAAGAGGTCGCCGGACGGATCCTGTCCGCGCGCCGCCTCCTCGGCGTGGGGAACGTTGTACATCCACTGCGGCTCGTGGTGATACGCGCCGCCCTTGATCTCGAAGCGGAACTGCCCCTCGTAGGGGCGGAAGACGAAGCCGGTCGCGGTCGGTTCGGCGCTGTCGCGGAAGTGCGACTCGACGTTGCCCTGATAGGCCTTCGTCGTGGCGTGGAAGCTCCGCCATTCGACGTCCGGACGGAAGACGACGCGCACCTGGTCGCCGACATCGTCCTCGCCAGACTCGATGCGGGAGACCCTCAGCCGCGCGGCGTTCACGCCTTCGGCCAACGACAGCTCGAACGCGAACGCGGCGGTGTTGCCCATGCCGCACGGCATGTTGAACTCCCACCGCACGCCCTTGCCCGACGGATCGGACACGACCTTCGTGATGCACTTGCGGTCGAATTCGCGCGCGTAGCCCTCGCGCTGCAGCCAGCAGCGCGTGCGCGTCCACAGCGTCAGCCGGTCCGCCGGCACGTTCGGATTGGGGTTGGCGGCCAGGATGGCGTCGTACTGGCTGGCGATGTTCGCCCAGCCGACGCGCACCTGTCCGGCCGCGCCGGCGCCGTTGGAGAGGACCGCCCGGTACTCGGGATGAAGCCGCACGTCCTCCCCCGTCAGCGAAAGCCGCACCTTCGCGCGGCGGGACGGCGGCGGGACGAGGATCTTCGAACGCGTGCGCGTAGACTTGCCCGGCGTGTAGACGATCATGAACAGTTCGAGTTCGCGGCAGCGCGTCCCGTCGCCCGAGTAGTGCGGCGCGTCGATGCGGACCACATGGCCGGTCGCGACCTCGCGCGAACGGAACACGCGCAGCGTCTTGCCGCTCGCCGGATCGATCAGCCGCGCCCGGAAATGCCAGTCGGCCGTGATCTCCATCCACTGCTCCTCGGGCAGACACACGTCGCGCTTCACGTCGCGCGGGAACTGCCAGTGCACGAGACTCGGGCGCAGCACGAACTCCGAGACGTGGTGGGCGTTCTTGATCGTCCAGTAATCCCCGTCGTCCCCCAGCGCCAGCTCGACGTCGGGGTCGGGCACCGGGAAGAGGCAGAGGACTTCGCCCGGCTTGAGCGGAACCGCGCCCTTGGTGTCGACAAACCGCCGCGACAGCAGGTCGTAGCCCCGCGACACGTCGAAATGCTCGCGGTTCCACTGGATGCAGGCGGGGACGCCGCAGTCGAGGTTCGCCAGCACGAGCAGTCCGTCGCGCAAAACCGCTAGCGTATTTCCGTCGCCCCGCGTGACGAGCTCCTGATGGCTCTGCCCCTCGAAGGCCGGACTGGTCGCCAGAATGTGGTTCAGCCGCGCGATGAGGTCGACCATGTTGCGCTTCGCGCCCCAGTTGAGGTCGTTGCGGCCGTGGACGTCGATCTTCTCCGTGCAGTACCACTCGACGCCGTTGGCGATTCCCCACGCGCCCTGCCAGGAGAGGAGCGCGGCCAGCTGGACGCGCAGCCGCGCATAGGTCTCGCCGCCCTTCGCCAGACGGTCGTTGTCGTGCGTCTCGGCGAAGTGGACGAGCGTGCCGAAGCGCTCGCTGCGGCGGATCGCGTCCGGCAGATACCACTCGAACCCGCGCCGGTCGTAGGTCTGGAAGATTTCGGAATAGGCCCAGTCCAGATTCGCCTCGGCGAGGAGGTTGTCGGTCACGCCGAGCTCGCCGCCCAGGCCCTCGAGCATGAAGATCGTGTCCGGATACTCCTCGCGCACGCGGGCGACGATGTACTCCCAGGTCTGCGCCGGGATCATGTAGCCAGCGTCGCAGCGGAAACCGTCGACGCCGTTGCGGCACCAGAACAGGAAGACGTCCGCCATGTAGGACCTGAGCTCGGGATTCGAGTAGTCCAGCTCGACGAGATCGGCCCACTTGACGCCCCAGGCGCCCGGCGAGACGAAATGCCCGTCGGCCTCGCGGTGGAACCATTCTGGGTGATGCGTCTGGAGCGTCGAGGCCCAGCCGGTGTGGTTCGCGGGCAGGTCGACGAAAAAGAGTCCCTTGCGCGCATGCACGGCGTCGATCAGCTCAAGGAACTGGTCCAGCGGCGTCGCGTACTCGTCGAACTCCGCCATCGCCGGATCGACCGAGAGGAAGTCCGTCGCCGCGAAGGGGCAGCCGTATTCGCCCATGACCGCGTAAGTGGTCGGCACGGGGAACGGCGGCAGCGTCTGGATGATCTTGAAGCCCATCTTCCCCATGATGAAGTCCAGCCGGCGGGCCACCTCGCGGAAGGAGCCGAACTGGCGGACGAAGACGGTGTAGATCGAATTCGACTTGCGCGCCTCGGCGCTTTCGACCTTGACGTGGAGATTCCGGCCCTCCGGCCATTCGGGCACGTTCGAGCCTTCGGGGAAGAAGCACGCCTTGCCCGAAAACACGCCGACCTCTTCCAGCGGAATGTCCGCCGTGAAAAACCCCGGCTCGGTCTCCGTCAGCGGAACGTCGGCCCAGGCCTTCGCCCGCGGCGTCTCGCCACGCTCCGTCTCGGCGATGATTTCGCCGCGGCGGATCCGGGCGTGGCCGATGTTGGTGCGGAATGCCGCGCGGCCCTTCCGCGGGGAGTCCAGTCGGAGCGTGACCGTCAACACGTCGCCACGCCACTTGAGCAGGAAGTCTTCGGGTGAGGGTGTCTGGATCATGGTTTCGTCCTGTTTCGGTTATGTTCGGTTAATTGCCATTTTCCCAAAGTGAGCGCACAAAGTCAAGTCCGCGGCGGAGACTTTCGGCGGGGACAAACGCCCCCGGCTCGAAGACGACATGGCGCACGCTCTTCGCCAGCGCGGCCAGCGACGCGAAGTCGATCTGCCCCTCGCCGGGCGCCAGATGGTCGTCGCCGCCGCGGGAGTCATGGACGTGCATGCCTGCGAAAAGCTCGCCCGGCAGCGGTTCGCCGTCCGTCCACCCGCGCGTCCGCCGCACGAAATCGTGCCCGGTGTCGAACCAGCCCTTGACCCATTCGCCGCACACCGCCTCCAGCTCCCATTCGGCGGGGAACCCCTCCAGATACGGCAGGTTCTCCAGCGCCAGCGTCACGCGGCGGCGCTCCAGCTCGGGGGCGAGCGTCGCGAGCTCCCGCTTGAAGACGTCGAGCATCTTCACGCCGTTCTTCCGCCGGAGCTCCAGGTTCTGCCGCCTGAAAAGACCGTCCGCGCTCACCCGTCCCGCATGCAGAACGAGCGTGTCCGCCCCCATGTCCGCCGCAAAGGCGACGTTGCGCAGCACCTGGCAGCGAGCGATCCGCCGCGCCACCTCGTCAAGCGACGCGAGCTGGTAAAGCTCGGGATAGCCCTGCGGCGCGGAAAGCGGCACCGGCGCGAAGGCGTGGACGGACCAGACCGGCATGCGGTCCAGCCGGGCCTTGAAGCCGCCGACCTGTTCGTCCGTCGTGTGGAAACCCAGCTCCAGTCCGTCGAACCCGAGCTCGGCCGCCGTGTCGGCGATCTCCTCGCCGGACGTCAGCCGGCGGTTGCACCAGTTCGTGGAAAGGGCGAACTTCATGACCGCGCCGCCTCCTCTCCGCCAGTCTCGGCCTCCGCCGCGGGAAAGGCCATCCGGTCCATCATGAAGCAGATGACCGGCTCGTCGGGGAGGTGGCGCTCGCACTGGCGGTAGGCTTCCTCGACCGCCTCGACGTTACGCGCCGCCTGCACGAACGGCAGGCGCTCTTCGACCATCCAGCGTCGGACATAGCCCAGAACCGTCTTGAAGAACAGCCGGCGCACCTGCGGCACGTCCGCGTCCGCGGCCGCCTTTTTGAGTCCGTCCAAAACCTCGGCCAGCCGCCGCGCGGCCTGGGCGCGGGCGAAAACGCTGTCGAGACCCGTCGCCGTCATCACTTCCGCCACCGCGTCGTACGCCTCGTCCGGAAGCCGCTCTTCGCCGAGGCGCAGGTCGATCCGCTGGGTTCTGGAAACGATCGTCGGCAGCAGCCCTTCCGGCGCGTCCGTGAGCAACAGGTAGAGCGTCTTCGGCGTCGGCTCCTCCAGCGACTTGAGAAAGGCGTTCGCCGCCGCCGGCTGCATCCGGTCCGCGCCGACGATCACGCCGACCTTCCAGCCGCCGGAGAAGGACGTTTCGGCCATCGGCGCGACGAGTCCGTCGCGCACTCCCGGCCCGTCGTCGTCCTTGCCGCGCTCGACCTTGATCGTGCGGCTGCGGCCCTGCGGCTCGAGCCAGACCACGTCAGGATGGCATTTCTTCTCGATCTGCTCGAGCCGGTCGGGAAACAGCTTGCGCAGCAGGCGGTCGGTCAGCGCCAGGCCCTGCGCCTTCAAGTCGCCGACGATCAGATAACCGTTGGCGGCGCGTCCGGCGTCGATGGCCGCGGAAATCAGCTCATACGCTTTACCGAGTTCCATACCTCGCTCCAGACTTCGTCCTCCGAACCGGCCGCACCGACGACGGCAATCCGTCCCGGTTCGGCCGCCGCCAGTTCGAGAAATCCACGCCGCAGCCGTTCGTGAAACGCCTCGCCCGCGCGTTCGATGCGGTCCGCCGCCGTCTGCGTCGCGGCCTCGCGCCCCCGCAGACGCCGCGCCGCCACTTCGGGCGGCACGTCCAGGAGGATCGTCAGATCGGGCGCGAGCGACCCGCAGGCGAAATCGTTGACCCGGCGGATCAGTTCCAGGTCGAAGCCGCGGCCGAAGCCCTGATAGGCCAGCGTCGAATCGCTGAAGCGGTCGCTGACGACCCATTTGCCGGACTCCAGGGCGGGACGGATCACCCGCTCGACCAGCTGGGCCCGCGCCGCCAGAAAGAGGAGCAGTTCGGCGCGGTCGACAGGCTCGTCGACGGACTGGTCCTTGATGAGCCGGCGGATCTCCTCCGAAAGCCAGGTGCCGCCCGGTTCGCGCGTCAGCACGACTTCGATCCCGTCCGCCTCCAGCGCCGCCTTGAGACGGCGCACCTGGGTGGACTTGCCGACGCCCTCCCCGCCTTCGAACGTGATGAACCGACCGCGCCGCGCCATACCCGCTCCTAAGCCGCTCAGATCGACGCGCGATCGCACAGCGCCGAGACCAGCAGCGCCTTGATCGTGTGCATGCGGTTCTCCGACTCGTCGAAGACCTTCGAATACTTCGACTCGAAGACCTCGTCCGTCACCTCGAGCGCGCCGCATTCGCGCGTCACTTCGGTATTGAAGTCATGGAAGGCCGGCAGGCAGTGCAGGAACATCAGCCGCCCGTCCAGATTGCCCGTCGCGCGCATGAGGTCCATGTTGATCTGGTACGGCCGCAGCAGCTTGATGCGCTCGGCCGTCTTCGCCTCCTCGCCCATCGAGACCCACACGTCGGTGTAGAGCACGTTCGCGCCCTTCACGCCCTTGGCGGGATCCTCCTCGACGCGGATGTCGACGCCGTTGCGCCGCGCGACCTCCTCGGCCTCGGCGAGGACGGCCTCGTCTGGACGCAGTTCGCGCGGCGCGCAGCAGACGTACCGGACGCCGCACTTCGCGCAGCCCATCATCAGCGAATTCGCGACATTGTTGCGCCCGTCGCCGACATAGGCGACCGTGCAGTCCTTCAGCGTCCCGAACGTCTCGCGCACCGTCAGCAGGTCGGCGAAAATCTGGGTCGGATGATAGTCGTCGGTCAGTCCGTTCCAGACCGGCACGCCGGAATACTTCGCGAGATCCTCGCAGTCCGCCTGGCGGAAGCCGCGGAAGAGGATGCCGTCGTAGATGCGCCCCAGGACTCGCGCGGTGTCCTTGACGGACTCCTTCTTGCCGAAGTGGATGTCGGGCCGCGTCAGATATTCGCCGTTGCCGCCCTCGTCCCGCACGGCGATGAGCGTCGAGTTGCGCGTGCGCGTGGAGCTCTTCTCGAAAATGAGCGCGATGTTCTTGCGGTGCAGCAGATCGCCGCGCACCCCGGCCGCGCGCCGCGCCTTCAACTGCGCCGCGAGGTCGATGAGATTGACCATCTCCTCGTCCGTAAACGACGCGAGCCGCATCATCGAGCGACCCTTCAAACTGTCCATCCATGTCAGCATAGTCTTGCCTCCTTCTCCTTAAAGTTCCCTCCCGGCTTCTGCCGGACCGTTTCCGTTCGCCGTCTCCTCCGTACGCCCGCCATCCCGGCGCCATGCGTCAAGCCGGCGCTGCATCCGCTTCAGTTCGTCCTCCCTCGGACCCCGACGCTCGTACGTTCCGTCCGCCATCACCGGTTGACGAGATAGGTGAGCGCCACGGCAAAGCGCTCGACATACATGCCCGCCGCGAGCAGCGGATGGCGCAAAAGCCGCCGCCACTTGCCACCCTCGGCGAACACCCCCCAGAAGCGGTAGTACGGCGAAAACTGCCGGCGGACGGCGGGATGGCCCGGCCACTTCGCACGATAAGCCGCCATCGACTTCGAGTAGTAGGCCTTCTTTTCCAACATCCGCCGGAACGACAGGTTCCTCTCGTTGTGAATCAGGTTGTGCGCCAGAACGGCGCACCGCGCGCCAGTCGCCAGCACGCGGATGTCGAGGTCCCAGTCCTCCGGACCCGCAATCAGCCCCTCGTCGTATCCGCCCGTCGACTCCAGCACTGACCGGTGGAAGACCCGAAGCGCATCAATGCACGTGCCGTCGTAGAAGCTCCGCTCGAAATTGCGGCAGCGGACACGAAAGCCCGTTCCTGTTCGGACCTCGGGAATCCAGAACGCGGAGAACCCCTCCGGCTGCGGATTGCGGGAGATACGGTCCAGTATCTCCGCGACAGTCTCGCGCGGCAGAATCATATCCGCGTCCAAGACGATCACCCACGGCGACGCGGCGGAGCGCCAGCCGAGATTGCGCTGGGCGCTCCGCTCGGGACCGAAGTCCAGGACTTTCGCACCCAGCTCCGACGCGATCCGCTTCGTGTCGTCCGTCGAAGAATTGTCAACGACGACCACCTCCACGCGGTCGCGGAAGCTATCAAAGGAACGAACGCAGGCGGCGATATTCGCCGCCTCGTTCCGTGTCGTTATGACTGCCGTGAGCTCAGACACTCCATTCCTCGGTGCGGCTCTTCTGTTCGACCGGCTTCGAATAGACGTTCGACTCGTCCGTCGGCGGTTCCTTCGGCTCGAGCGCGTGCTCGAACGTCGGCAGCTTGCGGACGGGGGCGTTGTCCCTTAACACCGCCGGCGTCCCGTTGCCCGTCACCGCGTTCGCGCCGACGAGCGCCGCGGCCGCGGCACGCTCCTCCTCGCCGGCGGCCTCGCGCGCGTCGACCGCAGCCAGCGCCTCCGCGTCGACTCCGCCGAGCTTCGTCCCGCGCGGCGGAACCGGCTTCAGGAGCGGATCGTCAGGACCGATCACCGTGCACTTCAGTGTCTCCTTGATGTACTCCTCGATGTCCGGGATCTGGCAGCTCTCGTACTCGTCGGCGAAGGAGATCGCGACGCCCGTCTCGCCGGCGCGGCCAGTGCGGCCGATGCGGTGGACATAGTCCTCGGCCTCGTAGGGGAAGTCGAAGTTGACGACGTACTCCAGCCCCTTGACGTCGATGCCGCGCCCCGCGACGTCCGTCGCGACCACGACCTTGATCTCGTTGTCGCGAAAGGCGTCCAGCACGCGCAGGCGCTTGGCCTGGTTGACGTCGCCCGACAGCATCTCGACGGAGACGCCGCGGACCTTGAGCGACTCGTAGACGTCCTCGGTCGTGCACTTGCGGTTGCAGAAGACGATCGTCCGCGCCTCGGGATGGAGCGCGATGTGGTTGAAGAGCACCGTGAACTTGTCCTGCGCCTTGATGACATAGACCACCTGCTTGACCGTGTCGGTCGCGTTCGTCGTGCTCTCGACCTCGGCCTTGAAGGGCTCCTCCATCCAGTTCATCGCCAGACGCATGACAGTGTCGTTCAGCGTCGCGGAATAGAGCATCGTCGTGCGCTTCTGCTTCGGCGGCAGATAGCTCATGATGCGGCGGACGTCAGGAATGAAGCCCATGTCCAGCATCCGGTCGGCCTCGTCGATCACGAGCGTGTCGACGTTCGAGAGGTTGATGACGTGAGACTTCGTGAAGTCCAGCAATCGGCCGGGCGTCGCCACCAGCAGGTCGACCGGGGCCGAGAGCACCTCCTTGCGCTGACGGTCGTAGTCCATGCCCCCGTACACGGCCAGCGAACGGAGGCCCGTGTACTTGCCGATCGCGTCGGCGTCCTTGCAGATCTGGATGACCAGTTCGCGCGTCGGCGCGATCACCAGCGCACGGGGGTTGCCGCCCTCCTTCGCGCGGTTCTCGGGCGAACGCAGATAGCGCGTGAGAATCGCCACGAGGAACGCCGCGGTCTTGCCCGAACCCGTCTGGGCCTTGCCGGCGATGTTCTTGCCCGCGAGGGCCTGCTCCAGCGACAGCGCCTGGATCTCGGTGCAGTACTTGAAGCCCAGGTCGCAAATGCCGTGCATCACCTCGGACGGCAGGTCGAAATCGTGGAAGCGGCGCTTGCCCTCGACCGGTTCGACGACGAAGGACTCGAGCGACCACGCCTCATGCGCCGCCTTGCGCGCGGCGCGTTCCTCGGCGGAAATCTCCCCGCCCGGCCGCATCTCGTTCGCGGCCGTGTTGACCGTCTCGGGTCCGCGACGTCCGCGGTCCCCGCGGCGCGGACCGCGGTCTCCGCGGCGCTCGCCCCGGCGCGACGCGCCCTCCTGCCGCGACTGGCCGCCGCGCGGCGCGCCGTTCCCGCCCTGCTGCTGGCGCTTGCCCTGCGCCGGCTTGGCCTGATTCGCCTCGGGGGTGCGGCCGGAGCCG
This sequence comes from Kiritimatiellia bacterium, assembly GCA_045628545.1. Lineage (GTDB taxonomy): Bacteria > Verrucomicrobiota > Kiritimatiellia > RFP12 > UBA1067 > UBA1067. The sequence goes on along the minus strand of JAZQPI010000038.1, from coordinate 15,417 downwards.
CCCTTGCCGCGTCCCTTCGAGCCGTGACGGCGCTTCTTGCCGCCGCCAGCGGCGGACTGCCCGCCCGCCTGCGGCTTGGAACCGACGATTGCGGAAACGATCTTCTTCAAAAAACCAAATGCCATGAATCCATGCCCTTCCGAATAAGCTGGGAAATGAAAAACTACGGCGGCGAAAAAGCCGCCGTAGTCGTCCCGCGCAAGCGTTAGCGCTTCGAGAACTGGAAGCGCTTGCGGGCTCCCGGCTGACCGGGTTTCTTGCGCTCCTTCATGCGGCTGTCGCGCGTCATGCAGCCGGCCTTCTTCAGCGCGGCGCGGGTCGTTTCGTCGGCCTGCACCAGCGCCCGGGCGAGCCCGTGGCGGATCGCGCCCGCCTGACCGGAGATGCCGCCGCCCTTGGCGAACACGACGACGTCGACCTTCTCCATGTCGTAACCGGAGATCGCGATCGGCTGTTTGAGATAGTCGCGCAGGGCCTCGCTCTGGATGTAGTCTTCGAGCTTGACGCCGTTGACGGTCCAGTTGCCCTTGCCCTCGACGAGGTTGACGCGCGCGGTCGCGGTCTTGCGACGGCCGGTTCCGGCGGAAATTGCAGTCTTGGTAGCCATTTTAAAAGTCCTCCCTTAGAGCTTGATTTCAACCGGCTTCTGCGCGGCGAGCGTGCCCTTGTCGGCCTCGGCGGCGAACACTTTCAGGCGCGTCATCATCTTGCGGGCGATGTTGTTCTTCGGCAGCATGCCCCAGACGGCCTCCTTGATCATGCGGTCGGGATGCGACGCGCGCATTTCCGCCGCGGAGAAGCGCTTGAGGCCGTTCCGCCAGCCGCTGTAGCGCTGATACTCCTTGAGCTCCTCCTTCTTGCCCGTCAGCTTGACGGCCGCGGCGTTCGTCACGACGACAAAGGCGCCGGCGTCCACGGAGGGGTCGAAGGACGGCAGGTCCTTCGCGCGGAGTTTGTTGGCGATAACGACGGCGAGGCGCCCGAGCGGCTGATCCTTCGCGTCGACGATGAACCACGAGCGCTTGTCGCCGGGGTTCTGAGCACGATAGCTCTTCTGCATCTTTACTTTTCCTTCTTTAGTGCGGATTTGTGCCCTTTGTCCAGGGTTTTGCCCGCGGTTGTCCTGGCGAAACCGGTTAGCCCCCGATCCCGCTATTTCGTAATAGTTTATCAAATTTCGGACGAATTGACAAGTGCCCATGTGCAGCCAAAATTCCCAAACGGCGCAAAAACAGCGCACATCTGCGGATGCCGCCGCCAACAGGAAAATCCGAGCCGCCCTTCACTATCGCCAATTGCCAGACCCCTTACCCCTGATTTCCTCGGCCCGGCCGAAAACCGTGCGGGCGAGGTCCGGCTTCTTCAGCTGCTCGTAACAGGTGCCGAGATTCACCAGCGCGACATAGTCGTCCGGACAGATGCAGACGATCGTCTCGAAGCAGTTGGCCGCCATGCCGAACTGACCGACCTTGGTGAAGACCTTGCCGTTCAGGGCCAGAACCTGCAGCCGCTCCCGCAAGAGCGAATCGCGCAATCCGGCCCCGGACTGCGCCGCCCGCTTCCACGCGCCGACCGCCGCGCCGATGTCGTTGCGCCGCGACTGGATGTTGCCTTCCAGAATTTCGCGACGCACCGCCTGCGCAGTATGCACCGCAGTCTGAAAGTCGGCCAGCACGTCCGGCTCGACATCCTCGGTCGAGAGCCAGTCAAAGGACGGGATCTCGCGCGGCACAAACAGCTCCGGCACCACGAAATCGTCCGGCTTGAGCATCGCGAAGGCCGGCATCACCTCCGCCACCTCTCCGACGCAGCCGGCAAAGAGGTCCGCAAGAAAACCACCTCCGTCCTCCTCGACAAAACGGTCCATCATCGCCTGCAGCGAGACTTTCCGTCCCCGCTCCCAGCTCGTCAGCAGCCAGTCGCTTTCACCCGGCATCCACAAAATCGCGAGTCCCTCCGGCAAAGCGGCGAGCCGGTCGCGGAACTGGGCGCACGTCACCTTGCGCACGTCGAGACGGACTGTCCGCGCCCCCGTTCCGCCCAGGACGCGCTCCAGACGCGCCAGTTCGTTGGAGACGACGGGGCACGCAGTCGGCTTCGGCAGCGGCGCCTTGGCCGCGTCTTCCGCGCTCCCCGCGAACCACCACACCGCCAGCGCCGCAACCGCCGCCAGCACCGCAATGACCGAGCAGCCGAGCTTCCACTTCGCCTTCATGACACCTGATCCCGTATGGCCTTCACGCACGCAGGCACCACGCCCTGCCGCCGCGCCACCGCCGCCGCCGCGCGAGCCCCCAGCCCGGCCCACCGTCCGCCGTCCGACAGCACGTCCGTCAGCGCAGCTTCGACGCAGGCTGCGTCCGCAGCCTGCACGATCGCGTCCGCCGCGAGCAGGTCGCTCATCACCGGACGGAAGTTCTCGGTGTACGGACCGACGACCGTCGGCTTGCCGCACAGGCACGGCTCGATCATGTTCTGCGAACCGTGGACGCACAGCGACTTGCCCACGAACACCGCGTCCGCAATGCCGTAAAGCCCCATCAGCTCGCCGGTCGTATCCGCAAGAAAGACGGGGGGGAGGGAGTTCGAGTCAGAGTTCAAGGGAGAGGGACGAGTCTGGTGACGGCTGCGACGAATGCAGTCGAAGCCGAACTTGCGGATATTCTCCTCCACGGCGTCGGCCTTCTCGAAATGCCGCGGCGCGATGACGAGGAGAGGTGGAGGGGTAGGTGTAGGTGTAGGGGCAGGTGTAGGGGTAGGGGCAGGTGTAGGGGTAGGGGTGGCGGCGGATGCTAAAATCTTCTTATAGACGCGAAGCAGCACTTCGTCTTCACCCGGCCAGGTCGAACCGCCGAGCAGGATGCGCCCGGGACCGATCCAGTCGCGCAGTTCGCGTTCCTTCGGCTCGTTGCGGTGCGCGACGTCGAACTTGAAGCTCCCGGTGACGGACACTTTCTCGGCCGGCGCACCGGCGGCGACGAGGCGGTCACGGTCGAGATCGGACTGCGCGAAGATACGCGTGAACGCCGAAAGGACTTCGCCGAAGAAGAACCGCGCCGCCCGGTAGCGAGGTGCGCTCCGGTCGCTCACCCGCGCGTTGATCAGGAAAAGCGGCACTCCGTAGCGGCGGGCCTGCAAGATGAAGTTGGGCCAGATTTCGGACTCCGTCAGCACGACGGCCCGCGGGCGCACCGTCCGCAGCGCGCTCTTGACGAAATTCGGGAAGTCCAGCGGATTGTAGACGAGCTGGTCGGCCGCCGTCACTTCGCGTTCCGCCATCTTCCAGCCCGTCGAAGACGTGGTGGAAAAGCAGAAGCGCACGCCCGGCTCGGCCTGGCGCCATTCGCGCATAAGCTGCCCGGCAACCTGCACTTCGCCGACCGAGACGGCGTGGATCCAGACCCATTCGGACGGACGATAGGCGTGTTCGCGCGTCCCGCCGTCAAACTTCGCGCGCACCTCGGGCGGGTAGAGCGCGAAACGATCGCACATACGCGCCGCATATCCGCCGCGCCGGAACATCCTGATCAGGAAGCCCGGCAGCAGAAACGGATAGATCAGCGCGAAGAGAAGATTGTAGACGACCCACTTCACTGCTTGAGCGAGCCGAACGGCGAAAGCGTCGTCCCCGGCTCGACGTTCTTCAAGACGGGCGTGCCGCAGGCGACAGTAGCGCCCTTGCCGACCTTCATGTTCGGCGCCGTGCAGCTGTTCGTCCCCATGAAGACGTGATCTTCGATGACCGTGTGTCCCGAAAGCGAAACGCCGGGGCAGATGTTGACGAAGTCTCCGACCTTCGAGTCGTGACCGACTCCGGCGCGGGCGTTGATGATCACGAACTTGCCGATCTCGGTCCCGACCGACACGACCGCCTCGCAGGCGATGTAGGTGCCGTGGCGGAACTCCGTCGTCGGCGAAACCTGCGCGGACGGATCAATCAGCGCCGGGAAGTCGTGCCCGCGCAGCTTGCGGTAGATCTGCTCGCGGATCGCGTTGTCGCCGATCGCCACGAAAACCGACGCGCCGGGATAGTCCTTCGACGCCTTCTCGCAGCTGCCGAGCATCGGATAGCCCTCGAAATTGCCAGCAGCCTTCGACGGATCGTCGTCCGCGAAGCCCACCACGTTCCAGAGCGGCTGCTGCGCGGCCTTGTTGATGCGCTCAACCGTCCAAACCGCCTCGCGACCGAAGCCGCCGGCGCCGACAATGAACAGATCTCTCATTCAGTTGCCTCCTTTGTACTCACACATTGTATCATAATTCGGGTGGTTTACGCCAGTCCGTTTTACCACGACGACCAGCGTCCGCCAGAGGATCTTGAGGTCCAGCGGAAACGTCCGGTGGTCGACGTACCAGACGTCCATGCGGAAACGCGACGACCAGTCCAGGGCATTGCGTCCGCTCACCTGCGCCAGGCCCGTGAGTCCCGGACGGACTTCGTGCCGACGGGCCGACTGGGCGTCATAGCGCGGCAGATAGGCCGTCGGCAGCGGACGGGGACCGACAAGCGACATCTTGCCCGAGAGGACGTGGAAAAGCTGCGGCAGCTCGTCCAGCGAACTGACGCGCAGGAGACGCCCCAGTCCCGTAATCCGCTCGCGGTCGGACGCGCCTCCTGCCGCCGCGCCGGGAACTGGCGGACGCATCGTGCGGAGCTTCCAGAACCGGAACGGCCGGCCGCCGAGGCCCGCGCGGTCGGACACGTAGAAGACCGGCCAGCCCATGGCCAGCAGCACCGCCAGCGAAAGGACGAGCAGCAGCGGCAGCCAGAGCGGCGCCGTCAGCAGGACGGCCAGCAGGTCGAAAAGCCGCTTCATTTCGCCTCCGCCGAAACGCTGCCGCTGGCGAGACGAATCGCGAGCACATCCCCGGGCCGCACGGCCGCCGCCTCGCGCACGACCGCGCCGGCCGCGTCCGTCACCAGGGCGTAGCCGCGTTCGAGGACGCCGTAAGGCGAGAGATGCCCGATGGCCGCGGCGGACTTTTCGAGCCGGTGTTCGCAGTCCGCGACCGCCATGCGCATGGCAGGCTCCAGCCGCGACATCGTCTTCTCCAGCTGATTCGCCGCGTTCGCGGCCGCCAGGCGCATCGCCGGCTCCAGGCGGGACTGCGCCTGCGCCAGCTGATTCGCCGCGTTCGCGGCCGCTGCGCCGAGCGCCGTCGCCAGGGCGTCGCCGAGCTGGTCCGTCCGCTGTGCGAACCACTCGCCCTTCGCGCGCAGGGCGGACGCGAGACTCGCCTGCGCTTTGCCGAGCCGCGTCTTCAGCTCGGCGGCGACCGGCACCGCGATTTCGGCGGCGATGGACGGCGTGCCGGCCCGACGGTCCGCGGCAAAATCGCAGAGGGTGAAGTCCGTCTCGTGACCGACCGCGCTGATGACGGGAACCGCCGATGAAGCGACGGTCCGCACGAGCGTTTCGTCATTGAAGCAGAAGAGGTCCTCGAAACTGCCGCCGCCACGCGCGACGATCAGCAGGTCCGGCCGCCACGCCGAAGACTCGCCGGCCTCGGCGAGGGAATTGAAATACCGCAGTCCCGCGACGATCGTCGCCGGCGCGTCGGCGCCCTGCACGAGGCAGGGGCAGAGACGGATTTCCAGATTGGGGAAACGCCGCGTCAGTACATCGCACATGTCGTGAATGACCGCGCCGGCCTCGCTCGTGACGATGCCGATCCGCCGCGGCATGAACGGCAGCGGACGCTTGCGGGCCGTGTCGAAAAGCCCTTCGGCGGACAGTTTCGCCTTCAGCTCGAGGAACTGGCGCATCAAGTCGCCGACGCCGGCCAGCCGGGCGCTGCGCGCGACGAACTGGTAGTTGCCGCGGACGGAATAAACCCCCACCGCGCCGAACAGCTCGACCTTCGCGCCGTCCTTCAGCGCGTCCTCGCCGAGGGTGGAGACGCAGCGCGTGAGGTCGGACGCGAACATCACGCAGGAAATCTGCGCGCCGGAGTCCTTCAGCGTGAAGTAGGCGTGACCGGACGGATAGCGGCGCCAGCCGCTGATCTCGCCTTCGAGAACGGCCGAGCCGATGCCCTTCAGCCGTGTGGCGATTTCGGCCGTCAGCTGGGAAACGGTGTATTTCGGATACTCGCGCCGCGCGGCCATGTTCACCCCCGGGAAAACCCGTGCCCGCGCACCTTGCGACGCGATCCGCGGACGGTGCGGATGCCGACGGAGAAGATCGTCCCCACCGCGACAAACGCGCTGAGCATGTTCGTGCCGCCGTAACTGAAAAACGGCAGCGCCATGCCCTTCGTCGGCAACGCCGCGCAAACGACGCCGAGATTGAAGATCGCCTGGAAAAAGAGGATGAAGCCCATGCCGACGACCAGATAGCGTCCGAAGCGATCAGCCGCGTGCCACGCGATGTAGACCGTGAGCGCGAACAGCGACAGGAAGAGGAAGAGGACTGCCAGAGTGAAGATGATCCCCAGCTCCTCCGCGCCGACGGCGAAGATGAAGTCAGTATGCGCCTCGGGAAGGTAGTACTGCTTTTGCATCGACTCGCCCAGGCCGACGCCAAGGATGCCGCCGTTCTTGATGGCGACGAGCGCCATTCTCGCCTGGTAGGCCGCCTGCTCGGCCGCCTTGTCCGCAATGTCCGCGCCGACCGACAGGCTCGACCCGAACCAGGCGGCGATACGGGCCATGCGGTTCGGATTGGAGAGGACCTTCACCGCCACGACACCGAAGCCGCCGGCCAAAACCCCGAACCACCACCAGAGATTCACGCCGGCCACCAGCAGGATCAGAAGTCCGGTGGAACCAACGACCATAACGGAGCCGAAGTCGGGCTCGCGCAGAATCGGCACCGCCAGCGCGGCAATCATCAGCCCCGGAACGAATATGCCGCGCATGAAGCTGCCGATCTGCGTCCCCGCCCGGTCCAGCCAGACTGCGAGCGAAATCACCGTCATGAGTTTTGCGAATTCGCTCGGCTGGATATTGACGGGGCCTACGTTGAGCCACCGGCACGACCCCTTGACGGCACGTCCGAGAAACTCCGGCAGCACCAGCACCAGCAGCACCAGCACCGCGCCGAAGGCCAGCCACATCAGAATCGGGAACTTGCGCCAGAAATGATAGTCCAACCACGCGGCGACCACCGACAGGAAAACGCCGACACCGAGATAGATGAACTGGCGCTTCATGAAGTGCTGGGCGTCACCGTAGAGCTTCACCCCGTTCGCCTCGCTCGCGGAGGAAAGAACAACAAGGCCCAGTGTCACGAGAAGCGTGACCACCAGGCCTAGTGCTAAAAGTGCGGACTTGCGCACTTTGGTTACTGCTCGGCGGGAAGCTTGATTACCTGACCGGGCTTAAGCTGCTCGCCATCACCCAGATTATTCAGCTCGCGAATCACCGCCGCGGTGACACCGTAAAGAATCGACACGCTCGTCATGTCATCGCCCTCCTGAACGACATAGGTCGTGGTGGCGACATCGTCCGCAGCAGGCTTAGCGGCCGGCGTTTCAACCGGAGCCGGCTCCGCGACCTCTTCGGCAGACTCGTCGGCCTTCGGCTCGCTCACGACCGGCGCAGCAGCAGCCGGGGCTTCGTCCTTCTTGACGTCCGTCTTCGCGGGCGTCGCCGGGACGGCCTTCTTGACGGCCGGAGTGGTGACCGCGACCGCAGGAACCTTCAGCTTCTGACCGACGATGATCTTGTCGCACGTCAGACCGTTCAGCTCCTTAAGCTGGCGGATGTTGATGCCGCGGGAGTAGGCGATCGTCCCCAGGTTGTCGCCGCTGACGACGACATACTCCTTCGTCTCGCCGGAGTAAGGGGCGTAGACCTTCTTCACCGGCTTGGCGACCGCGCCTTCCGGAACGGTCTGGGCGCCGACATCGACCTTGCCCGGCAGCTTGAGCTTCTGGCCGAGGCGGATGTTGTCGCCCTTAAGGCCGTTCAGCTTCTTGATCGCGTCGATCTTGATGTTGTACTTCTTCGAAATCTTCGAGAGCGTGTCGCCGCGCTGCACGATGTAGGTCGAAGTCTCCGCGGCGGACGCGACCGGCGTCACAAGCGGCTTGGCCACGACAATGCACATGCAGTCAGGCGCACCGCAGGTGCAGGGACTCGTGTGCTTCGTGCCCGGCTTGCAGGTGCAATGCTTCGTGTTGATCTCCACGACCTCTATCGGCAGCACCTCGTCCGCCGACGTCACCGGCTCCAACACGTCCGGATTCCCCGAGACCGAACGGTCGACGGGAAGCGGCATGGCCGTTTCGTCCGGCTTGATCACCGTACCATTGTAATCGGGATCTTTGCACCCGCTGACAACCGCGAGTGCCGCAGCACCCAGCACCATTCCGAGCTTTTTCATGTCTGTACCTGTCCTTCTTTTTTTACGAGTCGCGCGAAGACCTCCCCGCGTTCCTCAAAACTTTTAAACTGATCGTAACTCGCGGCTCCAGGCGACAGCAGAACTGTATCACCCTTCTCCGCATCGCGTCTCGCGCTCTCGACCGCCCGCTCCAGCGTCCCACAGACCTCGCAGTCCACGGACGCTTCCCAGGCGGCAGAAAACGCTTCGGCGCTCTTACCAATAATATACACTTTTTTGACCCGTTCCGTCAAGATGGGAAGTGCAATTTTCGGGTCGTCGCCTTTGGGCAGCCCGCCCGCGACGAGACGGACCGTACGACCGCCGCTCGCGGCCATCTTCACGCCCGCGGCGAGCGCGGCGACGCTGGTGGCCTTGGAATCGTCGACGAAGGCGACGCCGTCGATTTCCGCCACGCGGTTCATGCGGTGCGGCAGCGGCTTGAACGTCCGGAACGCCTTCGCGACCGTCTCGTCGTCCAGGCCGGCGACGCGCATCAGCGTGACGGCCTTCGCGGCGTTCTCAGCCAGAATCTCGTTGTCGAAATAACTGCCGCGCCACGGAGCCGTACACTTCCCGGCCTCCGCAGCGGCATCGGCGCACGAAGCATCTGTCTTCGCCATGGTCAGCAGCTTGCGCTTAAGCCCGTGGTAGACTGCGACCGAACCGTGACGGTCGAGATGGTCTTCCTGCAAATTGAGAATCGCCGCGGCCTCGAAGGCGTCCGGCGGCAAATTCGTCGTCTCCATCATGAAAGACGAAACCTCGACGACCGCCCAGCGCGCTTGCGACGCAGCCTCCGCTTCACGGTCATTCGCCACTTCGCAGACGGGCAGTCCGTAGTTGCCGCAGGGGACGGCACGCCGACCGGAAAGGCCGAGCGCGTCCGCGACGACCTTGACGACCGAAGACTTCCCCTTCGAGCCGGTGACGGCAAGAAGCCGCCAGCCCCGGCGCTTCAGCTCCTCGCAGCCGAGCTGCAGTTCGCTCTTGAGCGGAATGCCGCGGCGCTTCGCCTCGACAAGCCACGGATGAGTCAACGCCACCCCAGGCGATACCACTGCGAAATCAGCCTGTGGAAGCGCCCGCGGTGAACTTCCAGCCCCCGCAATCTTTTCATCAAGCACAACCACCTCATGGCCAAGCCGTTTCAGCAACGCCTCCGCCGCCCGTCCACTTCGTCCGTAACCTAGAACAGCCGCTTTCATCTGCTTTAAAACCTCGGAACGTCAGTCCAGGACCTTGAAGGTCGGGCCGGCCCCCGAATAGGAGTCGAGTCCGCCCATGGCCCCTTCTCCGTCGTCCGACGCCGCGCGCACGCTCGCCACCTTCGGACGCTCGCCGAAAAGGACCGTCCCGAGCCGCACCCAGGTCGCCCCCTCCTCGACCGCCACCTCGTAGTCGCCGCTCATGCCCATCGACAGCCGCGGCAGTCCGATGCCGAGCGCGGACTCGAGCTCATCGCGCAATTCGCGCAGACGGCGGAAATACGGCCGCGCGTCCTCGGGATTCTCGCTGAACGGAGCCATCGTCATCAGCCCCTCGCACGTGATCCGCGGACATTCCGCCGCGAGATGCTCGAGGAGCGGCCGCACCTCCTCCGGCCGCATGCCGCTCTTCGACTTCTCTCCGGACACGTTGACCTCCAGCAGCACATGCGGCGCGGCGCCGATCTCCTCCGCCACGGCGTTGATGCGGTCGGCCAGCCGGACGGAATCGACCGAATGGATGAAGTCGAAAAGCTCCAGCGCGTGACGGACTTTGTTCGTCTGCAGATGGCCGATCAGATGCCAGCTCGGACCGGACACGCTCGCCGGCTTCTTCCAGGCCGTCTCCTGCACCTTGTTCTCGCCGACGATCGACAGCCCCGCGGCCCAGGCCTCCTGCACGACCTCCGCGCCGTGCGTCTTCGTCACCGCGACGATCTCGACCTCCGCCGGATCGCGTCCCGCCCGCGCGCAGGCGGCGTCGATCCGTCCGCGGACTTCGCTCAGAATCTCCTCAAGGTTTCTCATGCGTCCCCTCCTCCAGCGCCACCAGCGGCGAGCCGTCGTCCGAAGCGAGCCGGATGCCCTTCGCCGCCGCCAGCAGCAGTCCGTAATTCACGACCGGAATCCCCCTCGCCGCGGCGATTTCGAGCCGCCTGCCCATTTCGCGCCGCGTCAGCATACATCCGCCGCACTGGACGACGAGCGCGGTATCAGGCGGCGGCGCGAAGTCCGCTCCGCTCGCGAAGACGACGTTCAGCCGCCGGCCCGACAGACGGGCGAGCGCCTTCGGGATCTTCTCCGTCCCGATGTCGCCGCACTGCCGGCGGTGCGTGCAGCCCTCGGCTACGAGCACGGTGTCTCCGTCCCGCAGGCGGCTTACCGCCTCGACGCCGCGCGCAAACGCCGCGAGATCGCCCTTCTGCCGCGCGAAGAGGATTGAAAACGAAGTCAGTCGGGGCCGCCGCGGAGCGCGCCGGACCGTCTCCGCGACCGCACCGAACGCCTGAGAGTCCGTCACGACGAGATCCGCCCGTCCGTCCGCGAGAACCGCCGCCAGCTCGTCCGGCTGGCAGACGGCACAAACGGCATGGACGTCAAGCGCCGCGCGCAGGACCTGGACCTGCGGCAGGATCAGCCGTCCTCCGGGCGCGCTCGCGTCAATCGGACAGACGCAGACCACGCGGTCGCCGGGCGCGACAAGCCCCTCCAGCAGGCCCGGCGCACGGTCCTTGAGGTCAAGCGAAGCGAGGCGGTCCTTCAGTCCTTCGACGGAATCGCCGCGGCGAAAGTCGAGGACGGCGACGCCGCGCCGCCGGCAGGCGTCGAGAAGCTGCTGCCGCAGGGGATCGTCCGCCGGTCCGGCGTCAGGACCCGCCACCCAGACGGCCACGTCGGCCGTCGCGAGGACGTCGAGAGTCCGGCGGACGCGCTCGGCGCCCAGGGAGCCGGCGTCGTCGTCCAGCCCCGCCGTGTCAATAAGGAGGCAGGGGCCGAGCGGCAGTATCTCCATCGCCTTCGAGACGGGGTCGGTAGTCGTGCCGGGGACGTCCGAAACGATGGCGACGGACTGTCCGGCCAGCGCGTTGACGAGCGTGGACTTGCCCGCGTTGCGGCGGCCGAAGAAGGCGATCCGCAGGCGGTTCGCGGCGGGAGTCTCGGAAAGTCCGCTCATTGCGCCGTCGCGTCGAAACCGTTGTAGGCGTTCATCGCCCGGTCCGGACCGTCCTTAAGAATCGCCGCGGCCGCCTTCACGGCCTCGGCGACGACCAGGTCCATCGTCTTGCGCGTTTCGGGATCGAACTTGCCGAGCACGTGCGCGATCACGTTGCTCCGGTCCTTGCCGACGCCGAGCTTCAGTCGCGCGAAACCGGGCGTGCCGAGGCGTTCGATGATGTTGCGGATGCCGTTATGCCCGCCGCAGGAGCCGTTCTTCCGCACGCGCATCCGTCCGACCGGCAGGTCGATGTCGTCCTGAATGACGAGAAGGTCCGCCGCCGTCGCGTTATGGTATTTCACGACCGGCGCGACGGAATCGCCGGAGAGGTTCATGAAGGTCTGGGGTTTTACGAGCATCACGGGCTGCCCGGCGAAAGTCCCCTTCGCCATCAGGCAGCTGAACTGACGCTTCGCCTCCCAGGTCGCGCCGATTTCCAAGGCGATCGCGTTGACCGCCTCAAAACCAACCGAGTGCGGAGTATTCTCATACTGCGCACCCGGATTGCCCAAGCCGACGATGATTTTCACTCGTGGTTGAAGAGGTCGTTGATCGACTCGTCGTTGTGGGTGCGGCAGATGGCCTCGCCGATCAGCGGGGCGACCGACAGCTGGGTCAGCTTGAACGGCAGCTTCGACGGATCGAACCCCTCGCGCAGCGGGATCGAGTCCGTCACGACGAGCTCGTCGAGCTGCGACTCGTTCATCAGGCGGTCGACGCCCTTGGCCGTCAGCGGGAAGTGCGAAACGAAGGCGTGAACAGACTTCGCGCCGTGCTCGCGGCACATTTTCGCCGCGGCCGAAAGCGTCCCGCCGGTCGCCGTCATGTCGTCGACCATGATCACGTCGCAGTCCTTCACATCGCCGACGACCGAAAAGGCGTCGACGGTGGCGTCGCCGGTGCGCTGCTTGGCGACGATCGCCAGTCCGCAGCCGAGCTTGCGGCTGTAGCCGTAGGCGTTCTTCGCCCCGCCGGTGTCGGGAGCGACGACGACGGGCTTGGCCCAGTGCTGGTCGCGGATGTACTTGAGGATGATCGGCTCGGCCTTGAGGTGGTCGAGCGGGATGTTGAAGAAGCCCTGGATCTGGTTGGCGTGGAGGTCCATCGTCAGCACGCGATCGGCGCCAGCGGTCTCGAGCAGGTTCGCGATCAGCCGGGCGGTGATCGGCACGCGGGGCTGGTCCTTGCGGTCCTGGCGCGCATAGCCGTAATAGGGGAGCACCGCGGTGATGCGCGCCGCGCTGCCGCGCTTGAGTGCGTCCATGATCACGAACAGCTCCATGTACGCCTCGTTCGGCGCCGGCGAGCCGGACTGGATGACGAACACGTCCTTGCCGCGGACGCCGTCGATCACCTGGCAGAACGTCTCGCCGTCGGGGAAGTGCTTGATGTCAATCTTGTTCAGCGGTCGGCCGAGATAGTTGGCGACCTTCTCCGCCAGCGGCAGATTCGCCGAACCGGAGAACACCACGAAGTCATCTTTCTTATCGCTCATCGCAACATCCTTAATTTAGACTGTCCTAATAGTATACCAAATTACGCCCCCTGCCGCAAATCGCCAGCCGAATGTCGCCCCGAGTTTGCATTAAAATGAGATTCCCCTCGCTGGCGCGAGTTGAATCTCATTTTGATGCGACACCCCTACGCGAACGTCTCATTTCGCGCGGGGCAGGAGCTTCCAGTCCGTCGTCGAGACACCGGAAAGCTTGTCGCGCTTCATCCTCCACAGCGGCTGGCGGCACTTGAGGCCCTCGGACGCGGAACCGACGGCGCCCTTCCCGTACCGCCGGTTCATGCGGTCGACGACCTCGTAGAGCTTCGACTGCTCCAGCGCCTTGGTCGGCGTGAAGAGATCGAGCTGCCGGACGGTTCCCGCTTTCTCCAGCCCGAAGAACACCATGCCGCTCTTGCGGTAGCGCGCCCCGGGCAGGAAGAGCACCGGCATTTCTTCGGATATCGCCTTCAGCATCTCGTTCGTCGCGTCCGTCGGCGCCGGAAAGACGACCGTGCGCTCGGCGAAGCGGCCGTCCAGCGCCGAACCGAACTGGGCGTAGATGTTGCAGCCCGACGCGAGCATCCCGTGCCTGCGGAGCTTCACTGCGGCCTGCGAGGTGAAGCTGGCGACGGACTCGGAGAGCGCCTCGAGCGTCGTGACCGGCTCGCCGAAGGAGCGCGAGCAAGAAACCGAATCCGGGTCGGCGTCGTAGTCGCGGTCCTGGTTGCTGGCAATCCCGCGCAGCTCCAGCGCCGTGCGCAGCAAGACGACGCCGCCCACCCGGCGCAACACGTCGTCCGGCGCGTCCCGCAGGTCCTTGGCCGAGAAGATGCGCTCGGCGCGGAGCTTGGCCGGAAGCCGCCTGCCCACGCCCCACACTTCGTCCGCCGACAGTTGCGCGAGAATCTCCGTCGGATCGTCCGGCATGACGAAAACGCCGCCGGGCAGTTTCTTGCCGATGTGGTTCGCGATCTTGGCGAGGGTCTTGGTCTTGGCGAAGCCCACGCCGCAGGGAATGCCCACCCAGTCGCGGATCTGCTTGCGGAGCGCCCTGCCGTAAGCCATCAGGTCGGACTCGGCCGAAGTGGGCGGACAGATGAAAGCCTCGTCGATCGAATACTGCTCGACCTCGAACGCCTCCCGGCGCAGGATCGACACGATGCGCTGGGACATGTCGCCGTAAAGCTCGTAGTTCGACGACAGGAAGACGAGTCCGCCGTCGCCTTCCCGGCGCGACTCGCGGTCCTTCAGCTGGAAGTACGGCGTGCCGCGGGGAATGCCCAGCGCCTTGAACTCCGGCGACATGGCGACGCAGCACCCGTCGTTGTTCGAGAGGACGGCAACCGGCTTGCCGGCGAGCTTCGGATTCAGCGCCAGCTCGCAGGAGACGTAGAAGTTGTTGCCGTCGACCAGTCCGATCATCCCAGCTTCCTGACGACGCCGATCACCTTGCCGAAATACTGCAGCTGCTGGCCGGGCTTCAGGCGGATCACCGGGAAGTCGGGGTTCGCCGGCTCGAGCCGGACGCCATCCTTGTCCTTCCGGTAGTATTTGACCGTAAAGTCGCCGTCCACGGACGCCACGACGATGTCGCCGCTCGCCGGACGCAGCGACCGGTCGACCACGATCACGTCCTTGTCGAGAATGGCCGCGTCCCGCATCGAATCCCCGTCGACATGCATGAGGAACGTCGCCTCGCGGCGCTTGATCAGGTAGGTGTTGATGTCCAGCGGCGGCTCGACATACTGCTCCGCCGGCGACGGAAAACCCGCGACGACCGATCCAACCAACTGCGCTTTCGAATTGCTCATCGCCCCTCCAGGAAACGAAAACTGGTCGGGACGAAAGGATTTGAACCTCCGACATTCTGCTCCCAAAGCAGACGCACTACCAGGCTGTGCAACGCCCCGCGAACGGACTCGGCCGCAGCCGAGCCGAAAACGCCAACTATTATACCATATTTTCGCCGCGCCCGGACCGCTCAAAAGCAGACGGAGCGCGACGGCTATGATTTCAGAAATTCAGGGCCTCCGCCTCGGACTTGCTCTTTTCGGCCTTGGCTTTTTCCTGCTGCCTTGCGTTTCGTTTTTCCTCTTCCCTTGCCAGCGCCCCTTTCAAGGACGTCCCGCTGATTTCGATGCTGAAAATCTTGCCGTCGAGCTTTTGGGCTTGTTCCATGAGCCAAGTGACCATCCCCTTACCGCTCTTCAATGCGTCACGACAGGAATCGTTGAGAACCTTGCAAGTGCCCGTTTCGTCGTAAAAGGCATCGGCCGGCACTTTCTCCGTATTCTCAAGCTCGACAAGGCGGCCTTCATTCGCCAGACGGTTGTAAGTGCTGTTAAGCAGGAAGGCAATGCCCTTGAAAGTCTTGCACGACGCCCTGAC
>JAZQPI010000037.1:0-12987 GCA_045628545.1 Kiritimatiellia bacterium | reverse complement strand
GAGGTCGAAGTCGTCGAAGACGATTCCCTTCGCCGGATCCTCGATGGCAAGAAGCGCCTTGCGGACGAGCCGCTTGAGCCGTTTGTCGCTGTGGCAGCTCATGCCGCGCCTCCTTCCTCGCGCACGCGCGCGTGCGTAGTTAAGTTAAGAGCAATTAATAATCCCTTAACTAAACTCTGCTCACTCAACTGACTCACATGTCTTGACATGCTTCGGCCTCCTTCCGGATGAAGTCGTAGAGCCAGCCGGCGGGCGAGACGATACCGGTCGCATCCGAGAGAAGCATGTGGGGACAGGCCCCTCAAAAGTGAAAACTGTATGGGAAATCGGGTGATCCGGACCTTGCGGGGCGACCTGGATTCCGCGGGGACAGTCCCCGCGGGTTCTCATCATTATGTTTCACAAGAGGCCCGCGCTTGCGTTCTTCCGTGATGATCTCTTCGAGAGCGATTCCGCCCGAATCAATCTCGCCCAGATCTTCAAGCAATTCTCGCCCAACACGACGATCACGGTGATTTGATGACGCAGTTGACGGGAGTCGTTGTTGCTGTGAGTAAATAAAAATGATATAATTTATTTACTGTCAGTAAACAGAGGAGAATGACATGATCTCGTCCGAAGTGATTAAAAAGGTTATCGTTGAATATCAGCAATTCATTGAAACGGTTGAATTGCAGGAGCGTGCGTATGCGTTCGATCCGAAGGCGAAGTACGTGATGGTCGGGGTGCGTCACGCCGGAAAGTCCTATTTGCTCTATCAGCGTGCACGGCAGCTGCTGGCATCCGGACGTTCGGTCGAGGACGTTTGTTACATCAACTTCGACGATGAGCGACTGGCGGGGATGAAGGCGGACGAACTTGACTCGATTCTCACGGCCTATCGTGCGCTATTCGACCGGACGCCGGTTTTGTTCTTTGACGAGATTCAGAATGTCGGCGGATGGGAGAGGTTTGCGCGGCGGCTCGCGAATGAGGAGTATCAGGTGTTCATTACGGGGTCGAACGCCAAGATGCTGAGCCGCGAAATTGCGACGACTCTGGGCGGACGCTACCTGACGCTGGAGGTCATGCCGTATTCCTTTGCCGAATATGTCCGTGCGAATGGGTGTGCGGTCAAGAAAAATTGGAAGTACGGACGCGATGCGGGGAAGATTGCCCGCCTGTGCGAAACCTATCTTCGGTTTGGCGGATTCCCGGAGGTACTGGATTATGCGAACAAACGCTCGTGGCTTAATGGACTCTACGGGCGCATTTTCTTCGGTGACATGATTGTGCGAAACGGCATCAAGAACGAAGAGGGACTTCGATTGACGGTCCGCAAGCTTGCCGAAAGCGTCGGACAGCCGGCGGCCTACAATCGCATCGCCAATCTCGTGAAGGCCGCTGGAGGGGCGACGACGACGGCCAGCGTCCGGGATTACGTGAGGTTCATGCGCGAGTCGTGCCTGGTGTTCTCGGTTCCGAACAGTGCGGCGAAATTCGCTGAACGCGAATCGGTCAAGAAGCACTATTTCATTGACAACGGCCTTTTGAACATCTTCCTGACGAACCCCGACAGCGCACTTTTGGAGAATATTTGCGCCGTCACGCTGCATCGCGTTTACGGGGAGGCGCTTTATTTCTACCGGCACAATGTCGAGGTCGATTTTTACGTGCCGACGGAGGGACTGGCGTTGCAGGCCAGTTGGTCGCTTGCCGATCCGGACACCCGTGTGCGCGAACTCAACGCCCTGGCGAAACTGGATGCGAGAAGTCCGTTGAGGCGGATGGTCATCGTGACGCGCGATGAGGCGGAGCGCATCACGTTGCCCGATGGACGGACGGTGGAGGTGATGCCGCTTGCGGAGTGGTTAATGGAAATCGAGGGGATTGCCCATGAAACTTAAGTTCAAAGATCAGCAGTTCCAGATCGACGCAACCGCGGCGGTTGCGATGTGTTCGAGCCGTACGCAATTCGCCGCCAAAGACGGCCGCGATTTGGTATAATAGACTGACAATGGCAAAAGACAGACTTGAAAGAGTGAACTCGCTCTTGAAGCGGGTCATAGCCGAGGCGATGTTCTCGGTCATGCAGGGCGATACGGTGGCCCCGGGACTGATCACCGTCACTGAGGTCAGCTGCGGCAAGGACCTGCGCGACGCTACGGTCAAGGTGTCGGTTTTCGGCGACGACGCGCTCAAGGAGACGGCGTTGCAGCATCTGCGGCACAACGCGCGGCGTTTTCAGCAGATCATCAACCGCGAAGTGCGCCTGAAGTTCACGCCGCGGCTGACCTTCCAGCTCGACCTTTCGCTGGAGAAGGGCGACGAGGTCCTTTCGATCATCAGCCGACTGGAGGCCGAGAATGGCAAACCTGACCCAGCTTAAGATGCTGGAGGACCTCAACGGCTTTCTCCTCGTGGACAAGCCGGCGGGAATCGCGTTTTCAACGGTCGTGAAGACCGTGAAGCGCAAGTTCAACCTCGTCAAGGTCGGTCACGGCGGCTCGCTGGACGCGCAGGCCTCGGGCCTGTTCATCCTCCTCATCGGCGACGCCAACAAGTTCGTCGGCGACGTCATGGGCGCGGACCGCGAATACACGGGCACGCTCAAGCTCGGCGCAACGACCGACACCGGCGACGCCTGGGGGCGTCCGATCCCCCTGCCAGCGCACCTCGCGTCCCTCGACGACCTGAAGGGCGACGTCTTTCAGACCGAGCCGCGCTTCTGCGCGATCCGCAAGGAGGGCACCGCCGAGTACGAGGTCGTCGACACCGGCGACCATCAGCAGTTCCTCGCCCACGTCTACCGCTTCAACGTGAAGGACGACGGCGCGTTCGAGCTGAAGGCGTCGAAGGGCGTCATCGTGCGCGCGCTCGCGCAGGACATGGGCGCGACGCTCGCCTCCCTCCGGCGGACGAAGATCGGCAAGTTCTGCGTGGACGAGGCGATTGCGTTCGACCGGCTGCTTGAGACCGAGATGAAGGACTTCGCGTCGTGCGTGATGCCGCTCTCCAAGGCCTTGCGATAGGCTTCTTCGACGGCGTCCACCTCGGGCATCAGGCGATTTTGCGCGGCGCCTCCGCCGCGCTCACGTTCCGCAACCATCCGCTCACGGTCCTCGCGCCCGAAAAAGCGCCGCGGCTCATCATGAGCTGCGAAGAGCGCGTCGCCGCGATCAAGGCGTGCGGCGTGACGGACGTGACGGTGCTGGACTTTACCCGGGAGCTTGCGGACCTCTCGCCGGAAGCGTTTGCCCTCCGCTACCTTTTCGCCGCGCCCGGCCACATGGAACCGCGGCGGATTTTCTGCGGCGAGAACTGGCGCTTCGGCAAGGGCGGCACAGGGGACGCGGACTGGCTGCGCGCCCGCGGCATTGAGGTGGCAGTCGTACCCTATGCCGAATACGGGGGCGAGCGCATTTCCTCCTCGCGCATCCGCCGCTGCCTGGAGCAAGGCGAGGTCGCGGACGCGAACGCGATGCTTGGCCGTCCGTATGCCGTCCGGGGCGCGCAAATTAAGGGGAAGGGCCTCGGCGGCGCGCTCGGCTGTCCGACCGTGAACCTTCAGCTCTCCTCCTCCGCCTATTCTCCCCGGCTCCCCTTCGGCGTGTATGAAGTCGCCGCCGCCGGCGGAAGGGGCATTGCGAATTACGGGCTCGCTCCGACGATGGGCGACCAGGCCTGGCGAAAGCCGGTTTTGGAAGTCCACTTTCTCTCCGCGCTGCCCGCGCTCGGAGCGGACGAAGTGAAGGTCGACGTTTTGCGCTTTATCCGTCCGGAGAAAAAGTTCGACTCCGTCGACGATTTGAAAAGACAAATTGCCTCGGATTGTGCTAAAATATCGCTATGAGTTTTTTTAAGGCATACGACATGCGCGGCACGTTCGGGGTCGACTTCGACCTCGAGACGGTCTACAAGGTCGGCAGGGCGCTGCCGGGGGTGATCGCGAAGGCCAATCGCTCTTTGTCCGTATCCCGCCGTCCTTTATCTGAGAAACCTCGCGTTCTGGTCGGGCGGGACTGCCGGACGACGAGCGCGGCGGTTCGCGACGCGCTCGTAAAGGGGCTCACGGAGGCGGGCGCGGAAGTGACGGATCTCGGGCTCTGCACGACGCCTATGGTCTACTTCTTCACCGCCGAAGAGGACTTCGACGGCTCGGTGATGATCACGGCCTCGCACAATCCGCCGACCGACAACGGCCTCAAGGTCTCGATGCGCACGGCGCTTCCGGTCGGTTACGCTAACGGTCTTAACGAAGTCGAACGGTTGGTGCTGGGAGCGGCCACTGAACCGATTGATGGAGCCAGACCAGATAGGCCGGACGGAGCGGAAGCGGACGCGCGGCGGCTTGCTCGTTATGTGGAATGGCAGCGGACGCATGCTGGCCAGTTAGACCTCTCGAGTCTCGCTTTTGCCGTCGACTGCTCGAACGGGATGGCGTCGATTCTCGTCCATGAGCTGTTCCCGTCTGCCGTCATCATCAACGACACGCTGGACGGGACCTTCCCGAACCACAGTCCGAACCCGCTCAAGTCCGAGGCGCGCGAGCAGATCGCGGCGCTTGTGCGCGAGAAGGGGCTCGACTGCGGTGTCATCTTCGACGGCGATGCGGATCGTTGCATGTTCGTCGATGAGCGCGGCGAATTCGTCCAGCCCGACTATCTGATCCCGGTGGTCGCGAAGGCGACGATCGCCGCCGGCAACCGGACGGTCGAACAGCCAGAACCGTCGAGCCGTCCCAAAATCATCCACGACGTCCGGACGAGCCGCGGGGCGATCGAGGAGCTTAAGCGCATGGGCTGCGAGCCGGTGATGGTGCCGGTGGGGCATGCGTTCGCGAAGCCGATTCTGCGCGAAATCGGCGCGGTCTGCGGCGGGGAGCTGGCGGGGCATTACTACTTCAGCGAGTTTCACGGCTGCGATTCGGGCGTGCTGGCGGCCTTGCGCATTCTGGGCGAGGTCGCGCGGGCGAAGGCGGCGGGACGGACATTTTCCGAGATGATGCGGCCGATCAGCGGCGTCTACGCCAATTCCGGCGAGCTGAACTTCAAGGTGGACGACAAGGCCGCGGCGATCGGGCGTGTGCTCGAGGCGGCGCGGACGAAACTGCCGCGGGAGCTTTCGCGCAGCACGCTGGACGGCATCCGCATCGAATACGCCGAAGGCTGGGTCAACGTCCGCCAGTCGAACACCGAGCCGTACCTGCGCCTCATCGTCGAGTGCGACACGGCGGAGCGGCTCGCCGCCTGGACGGCGGACTTGAAGTCCGCAATTCAAGTGTACGGGGCAACGTTTTGAACTGGAAGAAGTTAGCGCTGATTTTTTGCGGGTTTATGGCGGTGCTTGCGCTGGTCATCGTTCTGGGCTATTCTTACGATGACGCATCAGAGGGCAGGGACGGCGGGTCTTCAAGAAAGCGCAACTTCACGACGGGAATGGCAGAGGGGGTGTCGGTACGGCGGCATGGCTACTACGGGGTGGATTTCATCCGATGCGGGAACTGTCGTATGGAAAAGCGGAAGTTCGGCGCGTTGACGCTGGGTTGCTTTAACGTCCTTTGTCTGGACGATCTGTCCATCGTCATTCCGGACGAAATGAGAGCGTATGCCGAGGGTGCGGAGCCGACGGTCTCCAATGGGGTTTCGGCCGTCGAGTTGGCTCGACGACTGGGGATTGGCGGGGATTTTCTGGAGCTGCGCGGACACCTGCCTTCTTTCTCCGGTCTGCGGGTGACGAAACTGTCGGTGTCCACTTTGGACGCCAGGAGCAACGCCGTGTTGCGATGCGTTGCCGCTTGCGGAGAGGCGAAACGCGACGGGCTGCATCTCGATGGGTGCAGCGTAATCGACGGTTCTCGGACGAATTTCGTCGGGACGGCGTTGTTGGCCGTCAAGCCGGAACTGAAGGTGGTCTGGCACGGCGGAGAAATGAGGTTTTAAGCAACGAAAACGAAGGATAAAACGATGAAACGACTGATGGTGGCAATAGTTGCCGGGCTTGCGCATTTAGCGTTTGGCGCGGTGGGGTACGAGTTCCGCACGGGCGGAGCCGTCTCGTGGACTCAGACGGGGGACGTCTGGCGTAGTGGGGCGATCAACAGTTCGACGGAACCGGATGAGGATGGGGATGGGGAAGAAATTTCTTCCTGGCTTGAACTGACGGTCGACAGACCTTGCACGGTGTCCTTCGATTCGGCGATGTTGCCGTGTGACGATGGCTGGTATTGGTGGCCCGGTAGCGAATTGTTGCGCGACGGCGACAATGTCGAATGGCAGATGGGGTCGGCAAAGCAAAACACCTCCGTTGACGTGTGCGGCGACGGGGAACACGTCATTCGCTGGAAAGTCTATACGTATAGTTATTGGGGCGAGGATACGCTCAGCCGCATTGAAATCTCTAACGTGCAAATTCAGGAAGCCCCTGCCAGCGTGACGGTGCGCTTCGACGCGAACGGCGGGTCGGTCGGCGTGCGCGAGCGGACGTTTTATACTTCTGCGGGGAATTACGGCGACCTTCCCGTCCCGACTCGCAGCGGCTGCGAGTTCCTGGGCTGGTTTACGTCGAAACTTGGTGGGGATCGGGTGGACGAGGACTCTGGCATTCGGTTCAAGGCGTCGGTTCTTTATGCTCAATGGTCGATCCCGCTGGAGCAGGCCGTGGGTGTGAATGCGGGAGTGGAGGTTTCCGTCGACGACTGGTGTGAGTTTTGGGAACAATGGCATGGTGTCCCCGACGAGTCGCACGACGGCATGGGCGCGGCATTCGGCGGGAAGAATGCCTACTGTCTCTATCTTAAAACTTCAGGCAAAGGCACGCTTAGCTTCTGGTGGAAGGCGAAGGCCGGCGGTTGTGGACAGCTTTATGACAATACTGAAGACAACTGGAATCAGGTGGCGAATGTCTATCCGATATCGACGTGGAATGTGGCGGCGCAGAAATCTGAATATTCGGACTCCGACTGGCAGAAGGTGGCGATTCCCGTTTTGTATGATGGCGAGGCTCGATATGCAGTGAATGCGGGTCGCTATTCCGATGCTGCTGATGGAGGTGGTGGCGTTCTGGTGGACGAGATCAGCTGGACGCCGGCGCCGGAATCGATAGCGGTGAAATGCAATACCGCCAAGGGCGTGTACTCGTCGGCTACTTGCCAGCCTGGCGACAAGTTCCACGTTTTGCCGGAACCGGTCCGCGCCGGATATGTGTTCGGCGGCTGGTTTTACGACACGGAATTCACCCGGGAGGCGAAGGCTGACGACCTGATTCCATTTGAAGGTGCGGCCGTTTACGCGAAATGGTTCCGTACGCTGGCATCGGTAGAGTCTGAATTGGAATTTAAGAACAATCCGCAGGCCTCGAAGTTTGCGTTATTACCGCCGGATTACTACAAGTCCGAAGACTGGTCGCTGGTCGAGCGTACCTATACGGACGGTGACGAGGTGATGCGAGCTTCTTTGGGTGAGGACGGAAATTGGAGCATCAGCGGTTATGCCGTGCTGGAGACGACGGTCACGGGATCGATGTTCCTTGATTTCGTCTGGAATGTGTCCAGCGGCTACGGGCAGTTGTCGTTGTATGTTGACGGCGAGTCGGTGCGAGACTATTCCGCTTCCTATGAGGAGATGTTGTCCGGGAAGACGCCGGATAAGGCGGAACGGGTTGTGCTGGACGAGGGAACTCATACCGTCCGCTGGGAGGCCTGGGGGCAGAGTCAAGGAGTGGTCGCGACTGTCGATGAAGTTTCCACGAGCGAGATTACGCCGGCGCAGACGCTTGGCGAGTGGATGAATCGTCTTCATGAACTCAACTTCTGGACGACCGGGAACCTCGCGGCGCTGAAGGAGAAATACGCGGCGGCGAAGAATACGGGCACGGACGTCGAGCGGTATACGGCCGCGATCGCGCATGCGTTCGCCACGGTGGTCGCCCTCGGAGAGGACAAACTCGTCGTCGACACCTTCAAACAGTTTGGCTTCACGTTGAACTACGTGAATTTCGGAGCGAAGGGCGTGTTCGATTATTCGAAAGCCCCAGTGCTGAACGCGCTCGCAGACAGCGCCGTTGCGAAGGCGGAGCCCGCGATTGAGGCCGCGCTCGCCGACCTCGACCTGATTCCGGCGACCTGGGACGGCTTCGTGACCTTCAAATCCTCGGAATATCCGCTGGACAACGACGTCACAATCGATCTTGGCGACGTGCTCTATCTCAAGTCGCTCCTGAAGGCTGCATTGGGGACGGCGTATTGGGTGAAGGCCTACAATGTCAATGTCGACTGGAAGAAACTTGACGTGGACGCGCAGCCCCCCAGGGCGAAGACCGCGGCGGCGGCGCCGACGTTCACGTCCGACGCCAACTGGGGTGAGGCGGTCGATTTCCATGACGGCGAGTTGACGTCCAATGATTATGTGAATGCCTACAGTTCCGTGGCGCTGGCGAAGGGCGGGCTTGGCGAGGTCGGCAGTTTCCGCGCCGCATGGTACAAGAACAAGCTTTATCTGCGGATCGACAAGAGCGCGGTGCTGGATTTCAACCTGGATAATTGCTCAGGATTCAGCTTGGAGGTGCTTCTTACCGACGGCACGATCTCGAATCCGAAGCGTGGCCTTATTCAATGTGAGTATATGCCGGGTGGAATCGCAGTCGACGAATCGGGCGAGAGCTCCAATTGGTGGATATTTGGCGAGGTGGCGGGTAATGATTTTACTCTCGTCGCGGCCTCCGTTGAGGTGTCTGAAAACGCGAATGCGATTATGCTGGCGATTGACCTGTCGAAAACGGAGTTCGCGACGGAAACGTCGCTCCGCTATCTTGAGCAGGTAGAAGTGTCTTGCGATTGTCTGGTTGGGGAAAACGTCCTTTTGTCTGGCGAGGTCAATTTCCACAACGCCGGCAAGAAGTTGCCGGCTGCGGCCTTGAAGCATCCCTCGCTGGACAAGGTCCGCAGTGAGAGTTCGCTTTCGACATCCAAGTCACTGGTCTTGGAGGCGCTGAAACTGGCGCAGTCCGCAGATGACTTCATCGTCAACCGCCGTACCGCCACGGGCGACTGTCTTTTCAATTACGACGATATGGACGAGGAGGGCGTCCGGACGATGCGAGCGAACATTTTTGCGGCGATCCATCAGAATGTGGGTGCGGCCGTCGCTTCGATGTCGTCCGCACAGGACATCCACTGGAAGGATTCCTTCACCGAAGAGCAGTCCAAGAAGCTGGACTTCATGGACAATCCGCTGAACATCTACCTGGGGGCGCTGTTCGACGGAAAGATCAATCGGCAGATGCTGCCGCGGTCGATTCGGAACGACGCCTTTGCGCCGGACATCGATTCGATGCCGGATCCGACATTCGCCGGACTGCTGCCGACGATGACTTACGACAAATGGGCGGAAAAGGCCAAAGCGGAGGGAATCCCCTATCGCCACGATGGACGCTTGGCGTACACGTTCGTTCTCGGAGAGAAGGTGACGATTGAAACGGGGCTGATCGGCTATAATGCGAGCGGACTGCCGAGCGGACTTAAGTACGATGCCAAGTCCGGCAGGATCATCGGCGCGGCGAAGAAAGCGACTGCGGCGGGGGGAGCGGTCGTCACGTTCACGAAGAGCGGGGCAGCGACCGAGGACCTGACGATCGTTGTCCGCGAAGAGTCGATTGACATCGGTTGCGAGGGGCTTTCTGCGGGGACTCTCCCAGCCGGCGTCGTGGGTGCGGCAGGCGGGATGGATATCCAAATCGACAGCGAGGGCGGCACGAAGAGCGTGAGCGTTTCGAAGCTGCCTTCGGGAATGAAGTACGACAAGAAGTCCGGAAAGATCACGGGGACGCCGACGAAACCTGGAGATTACGAGGTCGTGGTGACGGTGACGACGGCCTACGGGAACAAGAAGACCGTCAATATCCCGGTCTCGGTCGCGGCAATGCCGGTGGCGGTGGTCGGAAAGTTCAACGGTTTCGTTTCGGTCGGCGATGACAACCTCGGGACGTTTACGCTTACGGCTACTGACGCTGGCAAGCTGACGGCGAAGGTCGTGACTGCCGCGGGCTCGGTCTCGTTTTCGGGAACGTGCTGGGATTCGGTCGAGTCTGGCGTCTATCGGGCAACGCTCGCGACGAAGAAGGGCGATCAGCTGGTGCTTGTGTTGGACACGAACGCGGACTGGGACGCGAACCAGCTCTCGGGCACATTCACGACTGCCGCGGTCGCGGAGACGAAGAAAACCGCCGCGGTGCCGTCCCGCGCCTATGCCGTCTCCGCCCAGCGCAATGCTTTCGCGAGCAAGTGGTACTTTGTCGCGACGGGCAATGAGCAGAGCGGCTGGACGTTCTCCGCCACCGAGAACGCCAAGGCCGCCGCGCTTACGGTCACGCTCAAGGCGGACGGCACGACGGCGCTTGCCGGGAAGCTGCCAAATGGCGTCGACGCGAAGGGCAAGGCCGTTGCCTTCAAGGTATCCGCGTCGGGGGCGGTCAATCTCGGCGGAATCCGCGAGGGGGCGCTGCTGGCCGACTTCGCGCCGGTCGTGACGATCGGCAAGGTGAAGAAGGTGGTGTCTGTCAAGACCAACCTCTGGTTCGCCCGTTCGTCCTCTCACGAAGGCGATTTCGGCGGGGCGAAGGTGGTGGAGTAGGCTGAGGCGCGGGGGTGGAGGCTTGGAGGTTTGAGATTGCAACACCTCCAAACTTCCAAATCAAGACACTATGGCGATGCCGCAACGAGATGCTTTGATTGACGAGATCCAGAAGACCGATGCGCTTCTGGAGTACGCCGTGACGCACGGCGAAGAAGCCGAGGCCGAGCGTCTGCGCGCGAAACTGCGGCGGCTGGCGTCGATGGGTGACGCCGACGAATGCCGCCCGGTGTGGGACGGAAGAAATTGAGCACGACGGCCGAAGCCTTCGCGCGGCTGGCGAAATCGAAGTTCCGCAGCCGCTTCCGTCTGGACGCCGCGGACCGAGCCTACATCGTCCGCGTCGGATCGGAGACCATCCGCCGGCATGCGGAGGATTTCGTGCGCACGAAACTCGCGCCCGCCGAACCGGAGAAGGACGGCCGTCAGACGCCGATGCGCGGGCATCCCGTCTTCAAGGCGATGCACGCTTCGGCGATGTGCTGCCGCGGCTGCATGGAGAAGTGGTGGAAGGTGCCGCGTCACCGCCCGCTTTCGGAACTCCAGCAGCGCAAGGCCGTCGACTTCCTGATGGAGTGGATCCGTCGCGATTCCGTCGCGGAGTCGTAATCGAGGGCGTTCGAAATGGACAAGCTGACACCGGCGCAACGGCGCAAATGCATGCAGGCGGTTAAAAGCCGCGATACGCTTCCCGAAATGGTCGTCAGAAAGTGGCTGTACGCGCAGGGCTATCGGTTCAGGGTGTGCGACCGGCGGATCGTCGGGCATCCCGACGTCGTTTTGCCGCGGCTCAGGACGCTGATCGAAATCCGCGGCTGCTTCTGGCATCATCACGGATGGGAGTGGAACGGACGCAAGCTGGTGCAGACCGAGACGTGTGCGCAGGCGACGGAGCCGAAGTCCAACCGGAAGTTCTGGAACGCGAAATTCCGAAGGAACGTCCGTCGCGATCTGGAACACGAAAAACTCTGGTGCGAGTCCGGCTGGAACGTCATCGTCATCTGGGAATGCGGACTGCGGACCGAGAAGGACCGCGCCGAGACGTTCGCCCAGGTCGCCGAATGGCTGTCGGCGTTCCGCGCCCGCGTCAGCCCTTCCGGCGGGCGGTGGGTTTCGGCGCGGCCTTAGTCTGCGCATGCTGGCGCGGCGGTTTCGTCGCGTTCCGGGGCTTCGCCTTGGCGGTTTTCTGCGGTGGTTTCTGAACTTTGGCCTTCGGCGGCGTTTTTGCCTGCATGCGCCCCTTGTCCTTCGGCTGGTGGTTCGCCTTGGCGGCTGGCTTTGCCTTTGCGATTTGCCGCGCCACGGGCTTGGAATGGCTTTTCGGCGCCGGTTTCGCCGTTGGCCGGCGCGGCGGATTGATGCGCGGCTTGGGTGGCGGAGGCGGCGTGCCGATGCGGTGGTGGGACGGCGTCGGAACATAGACTGGCTCGTAAACGGTTTCGACAACGGGGTGCGTCACGTAGGTTGTTTCAATGACCGGAGCCGCCGCATAGGTCGTTTCGACGGCGGGAGCAATGTAGGCGGTTTCGAGGCTGGTTGTCGGATAGGCGTCGTAGCAGCGCGTGGCGACGCAACCGGTGGCGGCGAGTTCTACGCTGACGGCGACTGCCAGAAGAATCAGTTTCGAGATGTTCTTGTTCATGGCGGGCCTCCTTTTGTTTCGTACATTTCGTTAGGAACGCTTTCCGCTCGAATCTGACAGGCAGAGTGTCCGGCTCTCGCGCCAGTTTGCATATTTCATTTGCCTGTGGTATAACCCGAGTTTACTTGCTGAGAATCGAGGGGCCAGGCCCCAGATTCACTAACATTTACTTGCAATTCTTCCGCAAATATGCGACGATATCCCCACCGCTTTAATCATAAGGAGGCAACCTATGGCGAGGACGCTGAGGCTGAAGAGCATGGAGAACGGGGTGGCGCACTACCACCTGATGTCGCGCACGAACGACCGGCGGTTCCTGTTCGAGAGCGGGGCGGTCAAGACCCGGCTTGTCGACGCGCTGCGCCGTGCGGCGGAGTTCTGCGGCGTCCGTCTGCGGGCGTACGCGGCGATGGGCAACCACTTCCACGTCGTCTGCACGGTGACGCGGACCGACGAGAAGGTGCCGCAGGCCGAGCTGGTCCGGCGCGTGGGCGTGCTGAAGGGGGCGCGTGCGGCGGCGGAGCTGGCGAGACGCCGACGGTACGGGGGACAGCACGCGTACAACAATAAGAGTTGCAACAGCCGCATTAAAACCATCCCCTTGCGCGTGGGGTGGGAGCCGACTGGCGCACGAGAGCACGATGACGGGTGCGACGTGATTTCGACCGCCGGCGTACAGGCGCGTGCCCCAGCACGCGCGTCGAAATCATGTCGCGGGGCCCGTCATCTGCGGATCGG
>JAZQPI010000036.1:0-12486 GCA_045628545.1 Kiritimatiellia bacterium | reverse complement strand
GGAAAGCACGGAAACGCGAGCGAAGCCGAATCGCCCTGACGGGCGATTGATGCCGGTGCGAGTGTCAGCGGACTCGAGCAAGCTCGGCCGCAGCCACTCGCACCGGCATCAACCTTCGGTTTTCGGCTTCCCCGCGTCACTGGAATTTGCCCTGCGGGCGAAGAACACGGATTAACGCGCGAAGCTCCGTGTCTTTCGCCCGCAGGGCGAATTTCCGTGTCGCATCCGAGGCCGGAAGACCCGCAGGGTGATGGCGGTGAGGCGGCGACGGTTCAAGCCGTAGGCTTGCAATCCGGCGTCGTCTCAGCGCCGTCAAGCGCGCGTAAGCGCGATTCCGGACTCGGATGCGTTTCGGTGTCTTCCGTGTCGAAAATATGGATCGGAGACAATGGCGCATATGGACGGATATATGTGCATCTCGATTTTCCCTTTTAAAGCGTGTCTCCTTGCATAAAAAGCTCTGTGTACCCGCGCCAAAAACCGCCTTTTCAGAGGTGCGGCCACTGTGGACTGGACTCGGGAAAATATGGTAGAATGTTTCCGTGCGTTGGCGCGTGGTTCGGCGGCAGACAGGTGTTTCGCCGCGGACCGATGCGAAATCAAGGCGCACGTCAAGCGGAGGAACAAATGAAAAAGACGTTTTGGGCTGCCCTGTTGCTGCTGGCGGCGGCGGGCTGTTCGACGGACAAGGTCGAGGACAAGATTCACGAATGGACGCGGGTGGAGCCGGCGCCGCTTTCGGACTTCCTGCCGGGGAACGAGCGGCTGGTGCGCCGGGCGGACACGTTCCTCGTGCACTACACGTGGCTGGACACGAACGCGGTCGCGGCGGCCGAGTTCACGAACGTGTACATCGCGCCGTTCGACATCTCCCGGCTGCGCAAGGGCAAGCAGTACGACCAGCTGAAGAACAAGGCCCAGAGCGCCCTGGACGAGTGCGACGAGTACCGCAACAAGCTCATCAACCTGGACGAGGCGATCGACGACCTCGGCAAGTACGGACATGACGTCTTCGTCAAGGCGTTCAAGGAACACGAGAAGGAGACGAATCTGAAGGTCGTAGACGATCCCAAGCTGCCGCACACGATGGTTCTGGAGTTCGCGATCACGGCCTTCGTCCCGACGCGCGCCGCGCTCGAGGCGGTCGGAGCCGTCGGCAGTTTCGTCTGCCCGGTCCCCGGCGTCGGGCTTGTCGCCGACTACCTGTCCGCCGGAATGCTCGCGGTCGAGTGCCGCGCCCGGGATTCCAACACAGGCAAGATCGTCGCGATGTTCGCCGACACCGAGGGCGAGCCGAGCGCGCTGCTGCAGTATGCGAAGTACAGATACACCGCGGCCGCGAAAATCAACCTGAAGAAGCTGGCGAAAAACCTCGTCATGGCCTGCAAGACCAAGGTCGAGAACCGGGCCAAGCTGCGCCGCGAGTTCCCGATCGACTTCATCGCGCTTCCGTGGGAGACCAATCTCTGATATGAAAAAGCTGATTGTTCCGGCGCTTCTCACGGATGCGTCGCCGACCAGCTCGGCAAGGTGGCGAAGGCCGATTATTACACGATCGAGCACGGCGTCAACGACTGGTATCGGGAGCAGATGTTCAAGAGGGGCCCGTTCGGCGCGGGCGCGTGGCAGACGATGCATTGCTCGGTCTACGACCTCGCCAACCGGACGCTCAGAATCTGCGTCAAGGAGAACGACGAGCCGTACGATTTCAAGCTCTGACCCCGGCGTTTTATCTGAGTAGACTGTTGTTGAGGAGAAAATAAAATGAACAGATTGATGACTGGCGTAACCATCGCCGCTTTTACGCTCGGAGCGTTTGCGGCAGATTCGCAACAGGGCCCGGTCGCGGTGAAGACCGCGAAGGCGACGGCGGTCGAGGAGACCGAACCGTACGTTGCCGTCGGGCGGACGGTCGGTTCGCAGGAGGTGAAGCTCACCGCCCGCGTCGTCGGAACGCTCTGGGAGGCGAAAGGCGACGAGGGCCAGGCGGTCAAGAAGGGCGACGTCCTCTACAAGATCGAGGACACGATCTACAAGGCGAACCTGAAGACGGCGAAGGCCAAGGCCGCCGAACTTAAGGCGAAACTCGAGCTCGCCGAACTGGAGGCGACGCGCTACACCGCGAGCGAGACCAAGGGCGGCGTTTCGAAGAGCGAGCGCGACCGGGCGGTCTTGGCGCGCGACGTCGCTAAGGCCGAGCTGGAGGCGGCGGAGGCGCAGGTGGCGCTTTGCGAGAACGACCTTTCGTATTGCACGGTCTTGAGTCCGATCGACGGCATCCTCGGCCGTTCCGGCTTCGACGTGGGCAACAACGTGGGTCCCGAGTCCGGACAGCTTCGGGACGTGATCTGCACCGATCCGATCGACGTCGTCGCGTCGATTCCCGAACAGCGGATGTTCTGGGCGTTTGAAAAGCGCAACGTGAAGAAGAACGCGCACTTGAGAATGCTCCGGTCCGACGGGATGGAGGTCCCGGTCGAGCTGAAGCTCCACGCGGTCGACAACAAGGTCGATTCGTCGACGGGCACGGTGATGGTGCGCTTCCGCTGCGCGAATCCGGACGGCGTGCTTCGTCCCGGAGCCTACGTGAAGCTCCTGATGAGCGCCCGCTATGATCAGCCGAAGCTCGCGATTCCGCTTTCGGCGCTCGTCTTCGAGGGCGAGAGCCGCTTCGTCTACGTGGTGAAGGACGGCAAGGCCGAGAAACGCCGGGTCGTCGTCGGCGAGCAGCAGGGCGACCGCATCCTGGTCGAAAGCGGCCTCGCGGCGGATGAATCCTTCGTCGTCGCCGGCACGCACAAGCTCCGCGACGGCGCGGCGGTCGAGGAGAAATAACGATGAGCAAACGTTTGGACAGTCTTGACATCGCGAAGGGGATCGCGATCTTTCTCGTCGTAATGGGGCACGCGGCGCTGGTGTTCGACACGCCCTGGTGGCGCGTGGCGATCTATTCCTTCCACATGCCGCTGTTCTTCCTCGTGTCCGGCGCCGTAGCCGGCCGCGCCCGGGACGGCTGGGGGCCGTTCGTGAAGAAGAACGTGCTGACGCTGCTGGTGCCGTACTTCATCTGGGCGCTCGTCTATCTGCCGTTCAAGTTCGAGTCCCTGCCCTGGATCTTCTACGCCTCGTGGGCGGCGCTTGACCGCGTCGGCACGAACACCGCGCTCTGGTTCCTGCCGTCCCTCTTCTGCGCCCGGCTGCTGATGGAGGCCGTCATGCGCCTCGTGAAGCGGATCGGCCTGCCCGAGCAGCTGAGCGTGCTGCTCGCCGCCGTCGCGGCGTTTGTCGTCGGCTGGTCGCTGCCGCGGCCGGCGATCGGCTACCCGCTGGGACTTAACAGCGCCTTCATCGCCCTCGGCTTCATGCTGCTCGGGTCCGCCGCGCGCGACCTGCTGGCGGCGGTGGACCGTCTGGGCCGCCTGGCCCTCCTTCCCGTCGTCGGCGTGACGGCGGCGCTTTTCGTCTACGGCACGGTCCTGCGTCCCGGCGAGCACGAGCTCGTGGGCATGTTCTCGTTCCAGTACGGCAATCTCTTCTGGTTCTTCTGGAACGCGGTCTCCGGCTGTGCGCTGACGCTGTCCGTTTCGTCGCTGCTGGCGAAGGCGCCGGACTCGGGGACGGTGCTCGGCATGGTCCGCCATTTCACGGTCTGGCTCGGACGCAACACGATCGGCGTCTATCTCATCCACCTGCCGATCGTCCGGTTCCTCGTCGCGCCGAAGCTGAACGAATTGGGCCTTGACCGGCTGAGCTGGTACGGCGCGGCGATCGACGCCGCGCTGACGCTGGCCATCTGCTGCGCGCTGATCCGGGTGATCGAGCGGTATCTCCCTTCGCTCTTCGGGCACTTCGGGGGCATGAAGGGGGCTTCTGCCGCCGCTTCCGCAGTCGCCGTCGTCGTCGGCGAGGCGGCGCCGACGCTGGACGAGTCCGCCGCGCGGGAGACGCTGAAGGCGTTCGCGGCCTGTGCGGTCAAGGACGGCCGGATCGATTTCGACGAGACGCTGGCGCTGCTGCGCGCGGTCGAGCCCCTGGCGTCGCGTTTCGGAGGGGCCTATGCCGAGTTCCGCGACCTGCTGTTGCGCACGCGCGCGGACGGGGTCATCACGTCGGAAGAGTCTGACGAACTGCTGAAGGCCGCGAAGGAAATCAGTTAAGAAGGGTCGCGTCATATGCTGTCGCTCTTGTTCATCCGTCGTCCGAAAACCGCCGCGGTCATCTCGATCGCGCTGTTCCTCGCCGGGGCGATCTGCGCCCTCCGGCTCCCGATTGCGGAGTATCCGACCGTCGCGCCGCCGCAGGTCGAGGTGACCGCGTTCTACGCGGGCGCTTCCGCAGACGAGATCGCCAGCACCGTCGCCGCGCCGATCGAGTCGGAGATCAACTCGGTCGAGGACCTCATCTACTTCGACTCGAAGTCCGACAACGCCGGCAACTACACGCTCACCGTCACCTTCAAACCGGGGGCGGACGAGAACATGGCGCTCGTCAACGTCAACAACGCCGTCAAGCTCGTGGAGCCGAAGCTCCCCGCCGAGGTGAAGGCGAGCGGCGTCAAGGTCGCGAAGAAGTCGCCGGACATGCTCTGTGCGATCGCGCTCCACTCGGACAATCCCGGCCATTCGCTCGTCGACGTCTCGACGTTCGCCGACATCCGCATCAAGGACACGCTCGCGCGAATCGACGGCGTCGGGTCCGTCGCAATCTTCGGCGAGGCCAAGCGCTCGATGCGCTGCTGGCTCGATCCGGAGAAGATGCGCGCGATGGGCATCTCGGTCGACGAGGTGAAGCGGGCCATCGCCTCGCAGAACCTGCAGGCCGCGGCGGGGTCCGTCGGCAGCGAGGGCGCGGGGCGGATGCTCCAGTACAAGATTCTCGCGGACGGACGCCTCAAGACTGCCGAGGAGTTCGGCGACATCGTGGTCCGCGACTCGGGGGACGGCTTCCGGCTCGTGCGCCTTAAGGACATCGCGCGGGTCGAGCTCGGCGCGGAGCGTTACAACACGACGTTCAAGTTCAACGGGCAGACCGGCGTCATGCTCGCGGTGTACATGCTCAACTCCGGCAACGCGCTCAAGATCTTCGACGAAGTCCAGAAGGTCATGAAGGCGGTTGAGCCGGCGATGCCGGACGGCATGAAGTGGGACGTCGCCTTCGACACGACGGCTTCCGTCCGCGCGTCGATGGAGGAGATCGTGACCACGCTTTTCGAGACCTTCCTCCTCGTCGTCCTCATCACCTGGGTGTTCCTCCAGAGCTGGCGGGCGACGCTTGTCCCGACGGTGGCGATTCCAGTGTCGCTCGTCGGCACCTTCCTTTTCCTGCAGCTGCTCGGCATTTCGATTAACACGCTCTCGATGTTCGCGCTGGTCCTCGTGATCGGGTCTGTCGTCGACGACGCGATCTGCGTCACCGAGTCGTGCATGGTGAAGCTCGACCAGGGGCTGAAGCCCATGGACGCGGCGATCGAGACGATGAAGGAGATTTCGGGCGCGTTGGTCGCGACGACGATGGTGGTCGTCGCCGTTTACGCGCCGATCGGCTTCGCGCAGGGCATGGTGGGCACGATCTATCTGCAGTTCTCGCTCACGATGTGCATCGCGCTCTGCCTTTCGACGGTGTGCGCGCTTACGCTTTCGTGCGCCCTCGGCGCTCGCGTCCTCCGCAGGGCGCCGGAGGCGAAGGGCTTCTTCAAGGCGTTCAACGCGCTCTTCGACCGACTGAAGGATGCCGCGGGGGAGATCTGCCGCTGGATGATCCGGGCGTGGCCGCTGACGGTTTTCGCGTTTCTCGCGATCGCGGCGCTGGCGGTCTGGCTCTTCAAGTCCATTCCGCCGGAGTTCATCGCCAACGAGGACAAGGGACTGCTTTTCGTGGACGTCACCCTGCCGCCCGGCACGGTGCTCTCGAAGACCGAGGCGGTCGTCTCGGAGATTTCGCGGCGTCTGCGCTCGATGGACGAGATCAAATGCGTCAGCGAGGTGAGCGGTCGCTCGATCACGTCCGGCCTCGGGGAGAACATCGGCTTCATGCCGACGATGCTGAAGGACTGGTCGGAGCGTCCCGGCGCGGAGCACAGCGTCTTCGCCGTGCAGAAGCGCACCCTCGCGGCGACGGCGGACATTCCGGAGGCGAAGGTGATCGTGCTCGTGCCGCCGCCGATTTCGGGCCTCGGCAACGCGGGCGGCGTCACGTTCCTCCTGCAGGGGCTGAACGGACAGTCCTCCGCCGAACTCGCGCAGGCTGCGGGCGAGCTTGCGGGACGGCTCGCGGGATCGGGGAAGTCGCTCTACGCCTTCCCGACGTTCGAGTGCTCGACGCCGCTCGTCCGGTTCCGTCTCGACCGGCAGGTCGCGGAGCAGATGGGGGTGCGGGTCTCGGACGTCTTCGCGGCGTTGCAGGGCCAGCTCGGCTCGTACTACGTCAACGACTTCAACCTCGACAGCAAGAACTACCAGGTGAACATCCAGGCGGACCTCAATAACCGCGCGACGGTGGACCAGCTGGCGTCGCTGCACGTGACGGGGGCGAAGGGGGCGCAGGTGCCGATTCTCTCCGTCGGGACTTTCGGCTGGGCGGTCGGGCCGCGGCAGGTCGAACGCTTCAACCTC
Source organism: Kiritimatiellia bacterium (assembly GCA_045628545.1). Taxonomy (GTDB): domain Bacteria; phylum Verrucomicrobiota; class Kiritimatiellia; order RFP12; family UBA1067; genus UBA1067. The sequence goes on along the minus strand of JAZQPI010000036.1, from coordinate 5,875 downwards.
TTTCCGTCCGCCTTCTTCCAGGCGCAGTCCGCGCCCGGCGTCAGCCCTGGCGAGCTGATGCGCGAGGTCGAGCGGCAGGTCGCGGAGATGGGGCCGGACTGGCAGGTCTCGTACACGGATCTCGCCTATCAGGAGCGGCAGAACGAGGGGCAGATCGTGTGGATGCTCCTGCTTTCGGTCGTCATGGCGTATCTTTTCCTCGTGGGGCAGTACGAGAACTGGTCCGTGCCCGTGCCGGTGATGCTCTGCGTCGTCGTTTCGCTCTGCGGCGGACTGCTCGGCATCAAGCTTTCGGGCATTGCGATGAACATCTACTGCCAGCTGGGCGTGCTCATGCTGATCGGCATCACGGCGAAGTCGGCGATCCTGATCGCGGAGTACGCGATGCAGAAGGAGGCGGACGGCGTGCCGCTCGTCGAGGCGGCGATCGAGGGCATGAAGCAGCGCTTCCGCTCGGTGCAGATGACGGCGCTTTCGTTCGTGATCGGCGTGCTGCCGCTGCTCTTCGCGACGGGCGCGGGCGCGAATTCGCGGCACGCGGTCGGCGTCGCGACCTTCTGGGGCATGCTCACGGCGACTCTCGTCGGCATGCTCTTCGTCCCGCCGCTCTACGTCCTCTTCCGCCGCCTCGCCGGCGTGAAGGGGTAGAACTCGATTTGCTCTGCCTCGGCTGATTCTCCGACAAATACAGCTGCAATTTGGTATAATAAACAACAGACAATATTTCTCGTACTGGCGCATGGGCGCACGGGGAACGGAAGGGGTTTAACGGACGTGAAAAGACATCTCATCGGCATTGGCGGCGTAGGCATGAGCGCACTGGCGACGGCACTCGTTCGGTTGGGTGATGAAGTGACGGGTGCGGACCGCAATCTGGCGACGGCGAACATCGCTTTTCTGGAGTCCATCGGCGTACGGTGCTTTCCAGATGACGGCAGCGGCGTTGACGCGGCGACCGACGAAGTCATCGTGTCGACGGCGATCGAGGCGGACAATCCCGGTCTGGTGAAGGCGAAGACGCTCGGACTGCGCGTAGTCCATCGCGCGGCAGCGCTTTCGAACGCGCTCTCCGGACGTCGGCTCGTCGCCGTCGTCGGCACCTGTGGCAAATCGACGGTGACGGCGATGCTTGGACACGTCCTCGCCGAATGCGGACTCGATCCGCTGTGCGTCAACGGCGCGAACGTGCCGGGCTGGGAAGGGGCGGTTCGTTTCGGACGCGGCGAATACGCCGTCGCGGAGGTCGACGAGAGCGACCGTTCGCTCGTCGCCTTCAATCCGTACGCGGCGGTCGTCACAAACGCCAGCGCCGACCACTATTCGAAAGAGGAGATGGACGAGGTGTTCGACGCCTTTGCCGCGCGCTGTACGGGACCGGTCATCGACGGTCGGTTGCCGTCGGGTGACGCGCCCGAAGAGGTGGAGACCTCGCTTCTCGGCGTCCACAATCGCCGTAACGCGGCGCTCGCGCTGCGGATGGCCCTTGCGCTCGGCTGCGACGAGGTGCGTGCCCGCGCGGCCCTCATCAGTTTCGGCGGCGTCGAACGTCGGCTCCAGCGCGTCCGTCCGTCAACTGGCGCGGACGCGCCGGCGGTTTATGACGACTACGCGCACAATCCCGAGAAGCTGCGGGCGCTGTGGACGACGCTCGCGGAGCGGTATGACCGCGTGTGCGCGGTCTGGCGTCCGCACGGCTACGGGCCGCTGCGCAAGATGACGGAGTCGCTGGCGGAGATGTTTGCCGCGGTTGTCCGTCCGGGCGACGCGCTCCTGCTGCTGCCGGTCTACGACGCTGGCGGGACGGCGGACCGCACGGTGAACAGCGACGCGCTGAGGGACGCGGTTGCGCGGATTGCGGGGGACCGCGTGCGGGTGGAGCTGGTCGGCGACCTGGACGCGGCGGCAGCGTGGGTCGCCGCGCATCGGGACTTTGACGCCTACGCGATCTGCGGGGCGCGCGATCCGGGTCTGCCGGGCCTGGCGCGCCGGGTGGCGGAAATTTGGTATAATGGGTGCGGATGCCAGTAAGCGGCAACATGCATGATTCGGCAGTGGAGGGTGGTAGAATAATGGCGATGATACTTTATCATGGCAGTAATGCGGCGGTAGAGTCTCCTAAACTGATGCCTAAGGTTCGCGCCTTGGATTTCGGTCAGGCGTTTTATCTGACTTCCGATCGCGAGCAGGCCGCGAAATGGGCGAAGACGTCCGTCAAGACGGAAGCCGCGTTGGAGTGTTTGTTGTTCAAGGAGGCGATTCGTATATGATTGACAGGGTTGATGCCGAGGTTTTAGATTACTATGACGAGGAAGTCGTCCGGCGGATCGTCGAGAAATACGGGTATGCCGAGGCGGATGCGCTGTCGCTGTTTCTCGATTCCGAGACCTATCGCATGCTGGCGAATCCGGCGATGGCAATGTGGGAATTCGGTCCGGAAGGCATTTTCGAGTTGTGGGAGAGCGAGCGTATTGCGGGATCTCCACGGCGTTCGGCTTATTTGAGGACGGTCTGACATGAGTCGAGAATTCAGGTTTTTTATCTACCTGCTTGAGCGATACGCGGCTCGCAACGGTGAGAGAGCGGACAAAACCTTGGAGAGGATCAAGCGCCACGGGCTCTTCGACTACGCGGTTGGAATGTATGAACTTTACCATGTCGAAGATCTTGAAAACGCCTTTGACGACCTTGATCGGCGGATGGGGAGACCATGAACACTGCGATTCTGTTCGCGGCGGTGGCTCTCGCGACTTCTGGCGGTGATGCGTGGAAGAAAGATTCTGGTCTGAAGGCGGTGGAAGGTGATCCGCTCGCGTCACGGCCGATGATGCGCAAGGTCGTGGACCGCACTTTCGCCGCGCTAAAGCTCGCAGATGAAAGAGTTCGTTCGCTTTCCGATGGACTCCCTGCCGCAATCGGAAAAGGCGAGCGTGGAAAGTCGGGCTAAGGCGTATCCCGATATTACGCGCATCGGCAAGGACGATTCCGCGCAGATCATCTTCGGCAACACGTTCAAGAACTGCCGCGAACGCATCTGCGGTCAGTCCCCCAATTCCCTTGTTTTCGACAATCGATAGCGTAAAAAGACGCTAAAAAAGTTCAGGCGCTCTTCTAAAAACTTCGAAGAGCCAAAATTTTGGCGGCGCCGCATATTATTTCAAATCCTAATTCATGTTTCCGCCTGTTTGAATTGCACATGAAATGGTATAATATACGCTGTGTTCACTAAACGGGAGAGAATGGATCGGTGCAATCGCTCACGGCGGTTGAAGCGTCGCTATGTCCATGAGACGGTGTACGACGAGCGTACAAGTTTCAAGGACGATCCTTCATTGTCCCAAATCAAGGACGCGCTTCGCGTGGCGACGGATTCTTATGAGACGATCATTCGTCTCGCTGCGCTCATGGACAATCTCGCAATGCATCATGCACCCGCTATTTTCATGCATGGAGGAGACAGATCTCGGACAGAAGGCGTCCGGAAGGTTCTCGAGAAGGATGGATACCTTCTGTCGCGATTTTCCTCGCTTATGCGCTATACGAATCTCGCAAGGGATATCCGCCGTTGTGCAGGGCTTGATGTGTATGCGAATCTTCTCTGGGGCCTTGAACCGACCTGCCCAGAGGACGTGCCAGAGTTGGATTATGAAGCGCTGCGAGAATTGTATCTGTCATTGGAAGGTATGAATTTCAAGCAGATAAAAGCAAAGGTGAGGTCTGAGAGATGAGTAAAATCTACTGTCTAAAAAAGGAACTTGAGAACCTTGATAAGCTTGGCGGTCGTGATCTCGCGTTAGTCTACGCCAATCCCATTATTGGTAGCTACAGAAAAGGTATTGATGCGCATGAGGCTCGTCCTGCATATATGGAATGGGTGAGCGAGAAGCTTTGTGCGATTCATGATGCTATTCAGACATATTTAAAGAAATCTGCAATTGATTATCCATACCCCTACAATCAACAATTGAGAGGTACGCATGATGGTGCTTACAAGATGGCGGTTGCTGAAAAAGAGATTGTGCGTGGGATTATGAATTATCAAAAACTCGGCGGAAGGGTGGTGAATTATGCTAAAGGCGCAAAGTTCCTCCCGCAAATAATAGATTATGAAGTTCCAATGTTTTGCCTCAAAGAAGGGAACGTGAGCAGTCGGAAGATTGATGCAGTGGGGCGAGCTATTGGGGCGCAAAGAGACCGGTTGTATATTTACGAGGCAAAGAAGAACAATTCGGACGAAACTCTACTGCGTTGCCTCATGGAGGCTTTTTCGTACTCCCTCTTTGTTGATCGTGTGCGGTTTAAGGAATCATTTGGTGTTCGGCAAAACACTACCATTGTCCTGTCTCCACTGATATTTGAAGGTAGCGTTCCACATAGGGATCTGTGGTGTGCATTGAGTTGTTCTGAAGAGAAGTCCCTGTTTGATACTCTGCTGGAGAGGATTCGCAAGGTGGCGAATGTTGATGTGGAATTTGCCGTCGTTCGCAAAACTGATTTCATAATAGATGGGAAACCAGTGTTTCCGAATGTGAAGGACACTAAGTTCAAGTTGGAATGGTTGGATTAAGGTCAAAGTTGTTTTTGAACCGTGAATAGCATATTGCGAGAGTTGAGGAAAATCGGAAGCCCTGCGCAGCGCGAGGTCTTGATGCGCTTCTTTAAGACGGGCAAGGGGCAATACGGCGAAGGAGATAAGTTTCTTGGCGTGAAGGTTCCGCAAACCCGCGCAATCGTCAAGGCGCATTGGACGGAATGTTCGGATGCCGATGTCGATGCGCTGATCACCTCGCCATGTCATGAGGTGCGATTGGCTGGTCTTCTTGTCCTTTTGCGGCGGTACAAGGATGCGAAAGCAACTGAAGCGGAGCGCGAGAAGATCGTGGACGAGTATCTCGGTTACATGGACTTCATCAACAATTGGGATCTTGTCGACCTTACTTGCTACGAGATTCTTGGCGACTGGTACTTTACGCATGACCGCGAGTTCCTCCGTGAGATGGCTCGGCATGGCGAGACGATTTGGGTTAAGCGCATCGCTATCGTCACAACGATGCAGTTCATCCGGCGCGGCGACTTTGACACGACGCTGGAGATTGCGCAGATTCTCCTCAATCATCCGCACGATCTCATTCACAAGGCGGTCGGGTGGATGCTTCGCGAGATTGGCAAGCGCGACCGCCAGGTGCTTGAGGGTTTCCTCCTTCCTCGCTACAGGGCGATGCCGCGCACGATGCTCCGCTACGCCATCGAGAAATTCCCGGAACGTCTCCGGCAGAAGTATTTGAAAGGGAAAATCTAACGAAAGGAACCACACAATGAAGAACGTACTCATTCTCTCATCCTCGCCGCGCAAGGGCGGCAACACCGACCTCCTCTGCGACGAGTTCGCGAAAGGCGCGAAGGAAGCAGGCAACAAGGTCACGAAGATCCGCATCGCCGACAAGAAGATCGGCTACTGCACGGGTTGCTACGCCTGCCAGAAGACGCACAAGTGCGTCATCAAGGACGACGCGGCGGCGATCCTCAAGAAGATGCAGGCGGCGGATGTGATTGTGTTCGGAACCCCCGCGTACTTCTATTCCTGCACGGGACAGCTCAAGGTTCTCTTCGACCGCACGGTTGCGATCTATCCCGATCTGCCCAACAAGCAGTATTACTACCTTCTCGCGCAGGGCGACGAGAACAAGGACACCTTCGCCGGAACGATCAAGTCCCTCGACGGATTCCTCGACTGCTACGACGGCTCGAAGGTGTAGGGCAAGGAGCTCGCTCCTGGCATTTACGAGAAGGGCGCCATCAAGAGCACCAAGTATCTCGCTCAGGCCTCCACGCGCGGACTCAAGGTGAAGTGATTCGACGCTTTATGCTGTGGCCGGTC
>JAZQPI010000035.1:0-9798 GCA_045628545.1 Kiritimatiellia bacterium | reverse complement strand
ATCTGCTGATTAGATGATAACACCGACAATTCTCAATCACTCTGGCTTTCCGCATGCCGAACAGTATATCAAAAGATTCATTACTGTATCAATACAGAACATCTTACTGCATCAATAAGCTCTGACCCTTGCACCCCCCTGAAATTCGCTACTGCCGAATTTAGGTTTACACTATCAGCGGATGGTGTCGCCGAGCAGCGAGCGACTCGTTCCGGTAGATGGTCATCAAGTATTGTTTGTCCCTACCTCTCTCATTTTGGAACTAATACGCAACAAATACTTGCACCAACAAAGCAAAGCATACCAGCAAGTATCATCAACCCCGAAATTTTTGTAATCTTTTTAATCTGCGGATCTTTCCAAAATCTTTTGCTTGCCTTTTCTGCGCATTTAAAAACATTGCCATTCACACACATTGGCTTGCTTGAATCGAGAAATCTATGCCGCGCATATATTGCAAATATTAACATTGCCACCAAATATGCAAAAATCCCTGCCGTCAATAAGACGCCTACAAAAACATCCCTGTGTTCCGTCAAGGCCTCTACTATGCACTTCATTTCAGCTCCTTTGTAAAGTCAAATCTTACAAACTCTCCGTCAAGATTAACAACTCCAAAGTCGACATTCAGAATACCTCCAGATATCCGCCCATGACGAACTACCGCAAGGGAATTATCAGCGAACTCAACATCAACTTGCAAAACGCATCTCGACCAATACCCAACGGTAATACCTGGTCCCATTCCAATTGACATGGTTCCGCCAATATCACCAGAAACACCACCAAGAGTTACCACCCAACTTGGATTAGTATCATCGCAATCTTTCGAAAACGATACCGAAGGGAAAGTCCATGTAATCTGTGGGTCCTTAATTAGAGCAGAAACTTCACCCAAGAATGGGATTTTAACCTTTCCGCCAATCCCAACTCCAAAACTAGCCGTCATTGAGAGAATTGTTCGATCCTCCTCCGCCAAGGCTACGGAGGACGAGTTGTTCGATTCGGCCGCGAGGTTTTCCCAAAGGACGGGGCGATTCTCGCCGTTGTAGGTGACGCGCCAAAGACGATGACGATGCACTGCCCGCGTCATTTTACTGCCGCGCCGCCATTGCATCCGTTCTCGCATTGAATTGCTCACATCGAAAATTATAGCAAACCGCCGCCGATTGGGCAAATGACATTTGAGGAAATTCTTAGCGCAAACGCTCGCCGCCTGACCACACTTCGTGAAATGCGTACATAGTCGGCGCGTCACGCCGCTCGCTGCCAATTCCCGGTTTTAATTAAAAGAATTGTGCCCGCATAGAACCCGTCTCTTCCTCTGTAAACTGTGGATGGAGCTGGACGCAAGTCGCTTTCGCGACACGTGCAAAGAAGGTGAAGGAAAGAGGTGAAGATGGGCAACGGTTCTTTTAACCCTTCAACCCTTTACCCTTCTGTGCTCGCGGAGGCGCTGGACCAGCGCGTAGAGCGCCGGGACAAAGACGATGCCAACAAAGGTCGCGGCGAGCATGCCGCTCATCGTGCAGACGCCGATCGCCCGCATCGCCCCCGCGCCCGCAGACGACGCGAACACGAGCGGCAGCACGCCGATGATGAAGCTCCACGCCGTCATCAGCACCGCCCGGTAGCGGAGCCCCGCACCGTTCACCGCCGCCTCGAAGACCGACTTGCCCGCCTCGTGCTCCTGCTTGGAGAACTCGACCATCAGAATCGCGTTCTTCGCCGCGAGGCCGATCAGCATCACGCACCCCAGCTGGGCGTAGACCGACGCCTGCGTCCCCGTGAGGTACAGCCCGAGATACGCGCCCGCGAGCGCGAAAACCACGGACAGCATCACCGGCACCGGGATGGTCCAGCTCTCGTACTGCGCCACCAGGAAGAGGTACGCGAACAGCGTCGCCAGCGCCATCAGCCACAGGAGCCGTCCCTCGTTCTCCCGCTCCTGCAGCTGGACCGGACCCCACTCGATGTCGAAGCCCGCCGGCTTCGGCAGCCCTTCGACGAACCGCATCAGCTCCGACGAGGACACGCCGTCCGCGGGATTGACGTCGAACCATGCCGCCAGCATCTTGTTGTAGCTCATCGTCTCGCGCGAACCGACCGTGTACTCGACCGTCCCGAGCGACGAGAGCGGAACGGTCGCCCCGCCCGGCGTCGGAATGCGGATCGCCTCGATGTCGCGGATTCCGCCGCGGAAATCGGGATCGTTCTGGAGCTTCACCTGATAGACACCGCCCTTCAGGTTGAAGTCGTTCACGTAATAGGACGCGAGCTTGTTCTGCAACGTCGCGAAAATGAGCTTCGGCGTCAGCCCCAGCATCTCGGCCTTCCGCCGGTCCAGCCTGAACGCGAGCTCCGGCGTCGAACAGGTGAAGCCGTGCACGGCGGACTTGACGAGCGGACTCGCCCGGAGCGCCGCCAGAAACTCCTCGACCGCCGGCAGCAGCTCCTCCGGTTCGCAGCCGGCGATGGAGCAGAAGTTGAACCCGACGCCCGACGAGCCGCCCAGGCCCTTGATGGCCGCCGGCTGGGAGAAGAAGAACTCGGCCGCGCAGAGGTTCGTCACGGCGTGGCGGAGCTCGTCCATAATGGCGTCGATCTGCAGCTCCGGCGAACGCCGCTCGTCCCAATGGGCAAGGCGCACGAGGCCGCTGGCCAGATTCTCGCCCGACCCCCACATGCTGCTGCTGCCGCATCGCGAAGACATCGACTGGACGCCGGGCATCTTCTCGACGAGGTCGTGAAACGCGTCCACGACCTCGATCGTGCGCTCGAGCGCCTGCCCTTCGGACAGCCGGCAGTTCCAGGAGATGTAGCCGCGGTCCTCCTTGGGCAGGAACGTCGTCGGCACCCGTCCGGACACGAACCACAGCGCCGCCACCGCCGCGGCGAACACGCCGGCCGTGAGCAGTCCGCGCCGGACGAAGAGCCGCACGAGCCGCAGATACGCCCGGCGCGAGCCGTCAAGCGTCCAGTTGAACGGCGCGAACACGCGGCTCGGCTTCAGGCGCGGCGGCTTGAGCAGATAGGCGCAGAGGACCGGCGAGAGGACGAGCGCCACCACCGTCGAGAGGCAGAGCGCCACGCACATCGTCACCGCGAACTGCACGTACATCATGCCCGTCATGCCGGAATAGAACGCGAGCGGCAGATAGCAGGCGACCGTGACCAGCGTCGTCGCGATGATCGCGCCCGTGATCTGCCCCATCGACTTCTCCGCCGCCGCCTTCGCCGACAGTCCCTCGCGCAGCATCAGCGACTGGCAGTTCTCGACGACCACGATCGCGTCGTCCACGAGCGAGCCGATCACGAGGATGAGGCCGAACATCGTAAGCACGTTCAGCGTGTAGCCCAGAGGGTAGAGGAACGCGAACGCGCCCAGCAGCGAAATCGGAATCGCGATCGCCGGCACGAACGTCGCCCGCCAGTCCTGCAGGAAGAGGTAGGTGATGAGCACCACCAGCGCCAGCGCGACGACGAGCGTCTTGAACGTCTCCTTGAGGAACACGAGCGTGAACGCCGTCGAATCGTCGGCCAGCACGCCCTCGACCCCCTCCGGCATGCGGGCGATCCACTTGTCCACCTCCGCCTTGACGCGCGCCGCCGTCGCAACCGAATTCGCGTCCGGCGACTTGTAGACCTCGAGGTAGACGGCGGGGCTCTCGTTGAAGCGCGAACGGATCGTATAGCCCTTGCCGCCGAGCTCGACGCGCGCGACATCCCGCACCAGCACCTGCGCGCCGGTCCTGGGGTTGGTCTTCACGACGATGTTCTCGAACTCCTCCTTGGTCTTCAGGCGGCCCTTCACGTTGAGCTTGAACGTCAGGTACTTGTTGGAGTACTCGCCGCCGACGGTGCCCGCAGCCGCCTGGATGTTCTGCGACTCGATTGCCTCCTTGAGTTCGGAAATCTGGATGTTGAGGCCGGCGAGCTTGATCGGGTCGAGCCAGATGCGCATCGCATAGGTCCGTCCCGACGCGTCGACCTGTCCGACGCCGTTCACGCGCGAAATCGCGTCCGCCACCTGTTTCTCGACGAAATTGGACAGCTCCATCAGGTCCATCTTGCGTCCGTCGGTCATGAAGCAGTACATGACCATGCGGTCCTCGGGGCGCTTCTTCACCGTGATGCCGTTCTGCTTCACCTCCGCCGGCAGCCGGGTCTCGGCGCGCTTGACGGCGTTCTGCACGTTCATGAGCGCGATGTTCGAGGCCGTCCCCGGCCGGAACGTGCAATAGCAGTTGTAGAGGCCCTTCGCCGTGCAGTTGGACTTGTAGTACCAGATGTCCTCGACGCCGTTGATTTCGTCTTCGAGAATCGTCGCGACCGAATCGGAAAGGTCCTTCGCCCCGGCGCCCGTGTACGAGCACGAGACGGTGATCGCCACCGGCGTGATGTTCGGATATCCCCCGACCGCCATACGCGAAAGGCAGATCGCGCCGCACAGCGCGATGACGATCGAGACGACCCACGCCGCCCGCGGATGGTCGATGAAGAACTGGGAGAGCGACTTCATTTCGCCGTCGGCGCCGGTCTGACGACCGCCCCCTTGCGCACCTTGTGCGCTCCGTCGGCGACAATCCGCTCGCCGACCGCAAGCCCCTTCTCGACGAACAGCCAGTCGCCGACGAGGTCGCCGCGCGCGATCGTCCGCCGCTGCGCCCGCCCCTCCTCGTCCAGCGCCCAGACATACGGTCCCTGCGTATCCTGCAGCACGGCGGTCGGCGGGATCGCCGGGCGCGTCACGCCGAGCTTCGAGCGCACCGTGACGGACACCGTGCCGCCCACCTTGAGCAGCTTCTCGGGATTGTCGAACCGCGCGAAGATCTGGACCGTGTCGGTCGCCTCGTCGGCGGAGTTGTCCATGTACTCCGCCCTGCCGCCGGCAATGGCGGTCTGGCCGTCGGCGAGCAGCAGCGTGATCTCCGTGTTCTCGCGGTCCGTCTTCCACTTGCCGCGGAACAGCTCCAGCAGTTCGCGGTTGGGAATCGAGAACTGCACGCGGACCGGATCCTGCTGCACGAGCGTCACCAGCGCCTCCGACCCCTTGTTCACGTAGTTGCCGCGGGTCTTCGAGGTGGTGCCGAGCTTGCCGTCGATCGGCGCGACGATCTTGCAGTGCGCGAGGTCGTCCTGCGCCGCCACGAGCTCGGCCTGCGCCGCCGCGTATGCCGCCCGGGAGCTGTCGCGCTGGGAGAGGGCGTTGTCGACCGCGTCCAGCGAAACCGCCCGCGATTCGAGCAGCGTCCGGTGACGCTCGTAGGAGAGCTCCGCGTACTGGACGTTGGCCTTGCACTCGGCGAGCTTCGACTCGGCGTTCTTCACCGCCGCCTCGTACTTCACGGCGTCAAGCCGGTAAAGGACCTCGCCCGCGCGCACGTTCGCGCCGTTCTGAAAGCAGACCTCGAGAATCTCGCCCGAAACCTGGGGAACGATGTCGACCTTCTGAATGGCGACGACGCGGCCGGGATAGACCCGCACGCGGTGGTCCATCTGCCCTGTCACCTTGGCAACTGGCAAGATCAGTTCCATCGCGGCGAAAAACAATCCTGTGAGCATACTCATGCCTATAATTATACCAAAATCTTCTCAACATGCGCTTCGCCGGCGTAAATACGCGTTCCGCCCACGTCCAGCGAACCATCTGGCATAACGCCGTGCGACCTCCCCAAAATCGGGAACGGGTCTCCGTCGGCCTGCCGGACCGAAACATTTCGCCCACAGAGGAAATCGATGTCGGCGATCAACGGATGAATCGCTCCGAATCCCTTCGCCCGCCACAGGCAATAGCACTCATCCAGTTCTCGCAAAATCTCCCCCCGCACACTGGTGACAGACCTCGTTTCACCAACGGAACTGCCCGCTCTGCCATGATGCCCGGCCTCAAATTTTTTGGCTATGAGCGCAATGGACGTGGCCTTTTCGGCAATTTCACGCGCAAACTCCTCCTGATCGACGTTGACACCGATGCCAATAATGACGAGATCGTCATGCCGTTCGCACAAAATCCCGGCGATCTTCCTGCCGTCCACGAGGACATCGTTCGGCCACTTGATCAGCGGAGACAGGCCTTGGGGAAGGAATAGTGACAGGCCACGTGACACCGCAAGCCCAGCCACGAGCGGAAGGGTCGCCACCTGCTCTGGTGGCAGTTCCTCGACGGACAGCACTGCGGACATCATCAAGTTCACGCCCGGCGGCGACAACCACCGATGGTCCAGTCTTCCGCGCCCTGCCGTCTGACAATCCGCCGTGAAGACATCGCCATGACGTCCCCCGCGCGCATCAAGGTTGGTCGAGACCGTCTCCGTCTTGTGATGGATTCGCCAGTCAATGTTGAAACAATGCTCCATGACTAACATTATATCAAAACGACGGATCACGATTTGCGAACTTGCGAGCTCCTCGACAAGACGGCTGGGAAAACACGTCTCTCGCACATTTTCATTTTCCCTCCGCAAGTGTGGCGCAGGATGGTATAATAAGAGCATGACAACTTTTCCTTTGACGGAGACGCAGCTCGGCATGTTCCTCGAATGGAACGCCGACCGCACCTCGACGCAGTATAACATCACGCTCGCTTACGCGCTGGACCGTTCGACGGACGTCGACCGTCTCGCGCGGGCGTTCCGCCAGGTGATGAACGCGCATCCGGTCTACCGAATGCGGCTCGTGGAGGAGAACGGCGAAATCCGTCAGTTCGTCGACGAAAGGCTGACGCTCGACGTCGCCCGTCTGCAGATGTCTGCCGGGGAATACGCCGCCTACGAGCGCCACTTCCAGCGGCCGTTCGATCCGTTCTCCGAAGCTCCGATCCGCGTCGAGCTCATCGAAACTCCGGACGGCGCCCGGCTGCTGGTCGACGTCCTGCACTTCTATTCCGACGGCTCTTCGCTCCGGGCGCTGGCCGCGGAAGTGTCCGCCGCCTACGACGGCACGGCGTCCGTCCCCGAAAGCGCGTCGTTCGCCGACTATGTCGCGGCCGAGCCGGCGCGCCTTTCCGGTGCGGAGTATGCCGCCGCGGCCGCCGCGGCCAGGGAGCGCTTCGCCGGCCGCGCCATGACGGTTCCCGCAGCGGATCCGGTCACGGACGAGCCGCCGGAATCGGGCTTCTTCCTCATCGAGGAGAAGATCGGCCGAACCGAAGTCGACGCTTTCTGCGCCCGCAACGGCATCCATCCCAACCTCTTCTTCATGGGCGCGTTCGCCAGGACGCTCGCCGCCTTCGCCAACGAACGCGACGTCGTCTTCTTCACGGTGAACCACGGCCGTCGCGACGCGCGCTGGCGCCTGACCCAGGGCGCGCTGGTGCAGACCGTCCCCGTGCGGGCCGAACTGAAGTCCGACATGTCGCTCGTAGAATTCCTCCGCGGCCTGAAACTGCACGGCGCCGGGATTTATCCGTTCACGCATTTCTGCCGCGACCTCGGGTTCACTCCCGGGCTCGGCTACGTCTATCAGGAAGAGACGGACTACGCCTCGCTGAGTCTCGGCGGCGTTCAGATCCGCGCCCGCGACCTGATGGTCGGCGGCGCCGGCGAGCTGCCGGTGCTGCAGGTCTTCAGCTCGCCCGGCGGACGCTGGCTGCGGATGACCTGCCGTCCCGGCCGCTACGACACCGCGTTCCTCCGCGCGTTCCTCGCCCGGCTGGCGGCGGTCGTGGCGAATTTCGCCGCGGCGGACGGAGACGAGCCGCTCGCGCGGATCCCCGTAGTCACGGAGAAGGAGGCGCGGGAACTCGTGCGGCTTTCGGCCGGCGAGGAGATGGAGTACGACGAGTCCAAGACCTTCCTCGACCATTTCCGGGAACAGGCCGCCGCTGCGCCGTCGAAGCGCGCCGTGGTCGACGCAGAGGGGGCGCTCACCTACGGCGAACTCGAAGCGGCGTCGGATGCGCTTGCCGCGCAGCTCGCGGAGAAGGGAGTGCGTCCCGGCGGCTTCGTCGGGGTCATGCTGCCGCGCGGCACGTCCTTCGTGGTCGCCGCGCTGGCGGTGCAGAAGTGCGGCGCGGGCTATGTTCCGATGGACGCCGCGTATCCTGTCGACCGGCTCGGCTACATGCTGTCGGACGCGGGCGCGCCAGTGCTCGTCACCCAGCGCGCGCTGCTGGCGTCGACAGGCCTCGCCTTCGGCGGCGCGGCGGTCTGTCTGGACGAGCCGATGCCTGCGGCGAAAGTCGCGGCGCCCCGGCTGGCCGCGCCGGAGACGCCGGCCTACATGATCTACACGAGCGGTTCGACTGGCCGTCCGAAGGGGGTGGTCCTTTCCAACCGCGCGCTGGCCGCGATGCTGGCCTGGTTCGTCCGGGACTGCGGACTCGACGCCCGGAGCGTCAACCTGTCGATCACCAGCTTCAGCTTTGACGCGTCCGTGCCGGACCTCTTTCCGCCGCTCGCGGCCGGCGGCGAACTGCACATCCTCGACGAAGACCTGCGCAAGGACCTTCAAGGCGTCCGCGATTACGCGGTCAAGGTCGGCGCGACCGGACTTACGACCTCGACGCAGCTCGGGCTCGCGCTGGTGAACGCCTATCCCGACCTGCCGCTCCACTACATGATGCTGGGCGGCGAGAAGATGGTGCCGTTCGCGAAGACTGCGGTGCGGATGCTCAACGGCTACGGACCGACCGAGTTCGCGGTCTGCTCGTCCTATCACGAGGTAGACCAGTCGCGCACCTACGACATTCCGATCGGACGCGCCGTGCCCAATTCGCTTTCGCTGGTCGTCGACCGCCTCGGCGCCCTGGTCCCGCGCGGTCTGCCGGGCGAACTCGCGCTCGCGGGTCCGCAGCTGGCCGAGGGCTACTGGAAGCAGCCGGAGAAGACCGCCGCCGCGTTTGTCGACGTGCCGTTCGCGGCGACGCTCGCGGCGTGCGGAGGGCGTGCCGGCCGGGGCGGCCGCATGTACCGCACCGGCGACCTCGTGCGCTATGGCGAGGACGGCGAGCTGCGCTTCCTCGGCCGGCTCGACTTCCAGGTCAAGCTCCGGGGCTTCCGCATCGAAATCGGCGAAGTCGAACAGGCTGCCGCCTCGTTCCCCGGCGTCGGCGCGGTGGCGGCGGAAGTCCGCGAAGTCGCGGGCGCGAAGCATCTCGTCCTCTACTACGGCGGCGCGGTCGACGCTTCGGCGCTGAAGGCCCACATGGCGAAGAGTCTGACGGACTACATGGTGCCGGACTTCTTCGTGGCGACGGATCCGATGCCGCTGACGCCGAACGGCAAGATCGACCGCCGCCGGCTGCCGGCGCCCGCGCTTTCGGACGAGCCGAGCGTGCCGCCGTCGAACGACGCGGAGCGCAAGGTCTTCGCCCTGGTGGCCGACGTCCTCGGTACGGACCGCTTCGGCGTGACGCACGACTTCGGACGTCTCGGGCTCACCTCGCTCGCCCGCATGTCGCTGCTGGCGCGGCTCCGGCAGACATGCGGCCTCGCGCTTTCGCTGCGCGAAC
Organism: Kiritimatiellia bacterium; assembly: GCA_045628545.1. GTDB lineage: Bacteria > Verrucomicrobiota > Kiritimatiellia > RFP12 > UBA1067 > UBA1067. The sequence goes on along the minus strand of JAZQPI010000035.1, from coordinate 344 downwards.
TCGCGGAGCGTCCGACCGTGCGCGAGCTCGCCGCGCGGCTGGGCGAATCAGCGGACTCCTCCGCGGCGGAAAAGCCGGCCGCGGCGACTGCCTCCCGGCCGCGGCGGCGGAGCTATCCGCTGACCGAGAACCAGCGCGGCGTCTATGCCGACTGGCTGCGCGCGCCGGACGCCCTGCAGTACAACGTCCCGGCGGCCTTGCGCTTTCCGGGGATGGATCCGGCGAAGCTGGCCGCGGCGGCCGAAAAAGTCGGGGCCGCCCATCCCGCGCTCGGCACGCGCTTCGCCGTGCGCGACGGCCAAAACGTGCTGCTGCCGCCGGGGGGGGCTGGCGGCGCTGTGGCG